>JBEDAU010000208.1:0-7221 GCA_041177605.1 Cyanobacteriota bacterium
GCCTCGCTGCCGGCCGAGCGGCAACCGCTGGCGGTGCAGCAGCGCAGGCGGCAGCTGGGTGCCATCAGCCCCGCTCCCCTAGGCCCAGAGCATCGAAGCGCCGCTCCAGCGCCGGCGGATCGTCGAGCGGCAGCCGCGGCTCCAGCTGGCCATCCACCACCAGCACCGGCGCCTGGCCGCAGGCCCCCAGGCAGCTCACGTGCTCCAGCGCCCAGTGGCCATTGCCGGCCGGATCGTCGAGCTGCACCCCGAGCCGCTGCTCCAGCCGGCGGGCCAGCTCCGCCCCACCCCGCACGAAACAGGCGGTGCCCAGGCACACCGCGCAGCGGTGGGGCGTGGGCGGCGCCAGGCGAAACAGGTGATAAAAACTCGCCACCCCATACACCCGGCTCAGGGGCAGCTGCAGTTCCCGCGCCACCTCCGCCAGGGCCTGGCGCGGCAGGTAGCCCTGCCGTTCCTGCACCTGGTGCAGCACCTCGATCAGGGCATCGGCCTGGCCGCGCTGCTGACGCACCAGGCGGGCGATCGGGCTGGGCGCGGCTGTGGCCATCCCTGCGGCGCCGGTTCCCCCCTGGCTAGCAGCGGCGGGGCCCGCTGTCACCGCTCCGGCCCGCCGGGCCAAGCCAACTGAGAGGATGGGACCGCGCAAGCCCGTGGAGCGATGTACACCGACTGGACGGCCGTCATCCTGCTGCTGCTGACGGCAGCCCCCCTGGCTGCGGTGGTGGGCACCGCCGCCTTCTTCATCTGGCAGCAGCGGAAGAAACAGCTGCGCTGAACCCGGCGGCGGTGGCATTGCGGAAGGCCTCGGCCCGCAGCAGCGCCAGCCGGGCCGGGGTGATGGCGGCCTGCAGCGCCGGCGTTCGGCCCTGCCCCAGGCAGGGCAGGCAGGTGCGGTAACGCTGACCGCCCAGCCGCAGGGTGCCGCTGCCGCCGCAGTGGGGGCAGATCGGCACCGGCGCGGCCTGGGCGCGGGGGTGTGGAACGGTCATCAGGGGCGCCTGATCTCCCAGGCTTGGCAGTGGTTTCAGTGTGGCCGCCCCGGGCGTCCGTGATCCCGAACTCTTCCTTAAGTCTCGCGGCCGGTCTTGCTGGAGCCAGCCGCCGCCAGGGCCCGTTGCAGCCGCTCCGGCGTGAGCGCGGCCAGCAGCTCCGCGGCACTGAGCCGGCTGCCGGGCGGCACCAGCTCCAGGCTGGCGGCCAGCTCCCCCACCACCGCTGGCCCGTCGAGGCCCCGCTGCCGCAGCCCCGCCAGGCCTTCGGCGCCCTCCCGCTTGCTCAGCCGCTGGCCGCTGCCATCGCGCCACAGCGGCACGTGGCCGTAGCGCGGCGGCGGCGCCCCCAGCGCCGCCATCACCGCCACCTGGGCGGCCGTGGCGGCCCACAGGTCGGCGCCGCGCAGCACGTCGCTGATGCCGAGGCTGAGCTCATCCACCGCCGTGGCCAGGTGGTACGCCAGGAAGCCGTCGGCCCGGCGCAGCACCACATCCCCCACCGCGGCCGGGCCGTCGCACTGACCCGGCGGGCCATAGCGCTCCTGCCAGCGCAGCGGCCCCGGCCCCAGGCGCAGCCGCCAGCTGGGCAGCCGCCCCTGCTCAGGGCCCCAGCGGGCCGGGCCCTGTCGGCACCAGCCCGGATACACGGGCCAGCCGCCGTGGGGCGCCGACACATCGGCCAGCAGCCGCCGGCTGCAGCGGCAGGGGTAGAGGGCCCCGGCCCGCCGCAGGGCCGAGAGCACCGAGCCGTAGAGGCCGCGGCGGTGGCTCTGGCGCAGGGCCGGGCCATCCCAGTGCAGCCCCAGCCAGGCCAGATCCGCCTCGATCGCCTCGATCGCGCCGGGCCGGTTGCGGGGGGTGTCGAGGTCGTCGTGGCGCAGCAGCCACGCCCCGCCGCTGAGGCGGGCCTCCAGCCAGCTGAGCAGGGCCGTGCGCAGGTTGCCGCGGTGCAGGGCGCCGGTGGGGGAGGGGGCGAAGCGGCCCCGGTAGCCCGCCGCCCGCAGCGCCAGGCCCGCCTGCAGCTCGGCCTGGATGTGGGCGGGCAGCAGGGCGAGCACGGGGCCATCAAATAGTGGCCCGAAGGGCCGCCCCGGGGGTGGTGTGGCGGCGGCGGGGCTCAGCCCTGCACGCGGTCCTTGAACATCTTGCCGGCGGTGAAGGCGGGCACGCGCTTGGCCGGGATCTTGATCTTCTCGCCGGTCTTGGGGTTCAGGCCCTGGCGGGCGGAGCGCTCCCGCGGCTCGAAGGAACCGAAGCCCAGGATCGACACCTTCTTGCCTTCCACCACCGAGTCGATGATGGTTTCGATGGCGGCATCCACCACCTGGGAGACGTCGGTCTTGGTGAGCTCGGTGCGGGCGGCAACGAGGTTGACGAGATCAGCTTTGTTCATGGGAAGGAAAAGCCTCGAGAGCGGCGGTCGGGTCGGGGGCCAGTCGGTGGGGGTCGCGCTGGCCGCAGTGCTGGGCGTGTCGGAGGGCCCGACCTGCCGGAGGTAAGCGCGCCAATGGTATGGGGGTCAGACCGGGACTGCAACCGGAAAGCCCCATGGCGCAACGGTTTTTGCAGGTGATGGGCAAATCACCACGCCGCCCCGGCCGGCACCAGCACCGCGCCGCGCAGGGCCCCGAGGCCGCCGCCGCAGGCGATCCAGGCGGGAGATCCGGCCGGCAGCCAGGCCCGCAGGCGCTCCACACTGGCCAGCTGCCGCGGCCAGTGGAAGGTGCGCGCCGTGCGCAGCGGCTCCAGCCGGCCCGGCGCCGTGGGCAGCAGCAGGCGGCCGCAGAACAGCAGGTCGAGCCCATGGCGCCGCACGTGCAGCACCGCCGCTCCGGGGGTGGGCCCCGGCGTCCAGAGCAGGCGGGCGCCGGCCAGCTCCTGCTCCGCCCCCCAGGCCTGCAGCGGCGCCACCCCCGGCAGCAGGTAGGCCTCCTGCTCCTGCACCCACACCGGCCAGCCGAGCCGCTGCTGCAGCCGGCGGCAGCGGCCGTGGCCCTCGCGGCTGGTGAGCACCCAGGCGCCGCGGCGCTCCGCCTGGAACCGCTCCAGAAACTGGAGGTTGGCCTCGGTGAGGCCGGGGCAATCGATCAGCAGGGGCGGCTGCTCACCCTCGCCCTCCAGCAGCCAGCTGCTGCCGCCCTGGCTGTCGCGGCTGGGGGCAAACAGCCACAGCCCAGGCCGCACCTGCCGCGGCGGGCGGCCGGCATCCAGGGGGGAGGGGTCGAGCGCCATGCCCTGATCAAACCACCCGGCCCGGAGTTCCGCTTGGCAGGCTGCCTAGGTTGGAACCGTTGCCAGCTGAGCGTTGTCGAGCCCTCCAGCCCGCGTGCACCTCGGCAGGCCCTGGCCCCTGGGCGCCAGCCTCACCGCCGGGGGCGTGAACTTCTCGGTGGTGGCGCCCCTGGCCACCCGCCTGGAGCTGCTGCTGTTCGCCCACGGCGAGGCGGCCGAGCCCTGCCAGGTGATCGAGCTCGACCAGCGCCACCGCTCCGCCGACCACTGGCACGTGGAGGTGGAGGGCATCGGCCTGGGCCAGTGCTACGGCTACCGCGTGTTTGGCCCGCTGCAGCCCGGCGGCCACGGCTTCAACCCCTCCAAGGTGCTGCTCGATCCCTGCGCCCGGGCGATCGCCGGCTGGGAGCTCTACCAGCGCGGCGCCGCCGTGGGCGCCGCCCCCAACACCGGCTGCTGCCTCAAGGGGGTGGTGACCGAGCGCGACCGGTTCGACTTCGATGCCGCCCCGCGGCCCCGCCACAGCTGGCAGAGCAGCGTGATCTACGAGCTGCACGTGGGCGGCTTCACCCAGGGCCCCGGCTGCCCGGTGCCGGCCGAGCGCCAGGGCAGCCTGCTGGGGCTGATCGACACCATCCCCACCCTGCAGGAGCTGGGCATCACGGCGATCGAGCTGCTGCCGGTGATGGCCTTCGATCCGGCCGACGCGCCGCCGGGCCGCTTCAACCACTGGGGCTACAGCCCCCTGAGCTGGATGGCCCCCCACCCCGGCTACCTGCTGGGCGACGACCCGCTGGCCGCCCGCCAGCAGGTGCGCCAGCTGGTGAGCGCCTGCCACCAGGCCGGCATCGAGGTGCTGCTCGACGTGGTCTACAACCACACCACCGAGGGCAACCAGGCCGGCCCCACCCTCAGCTGGCGCGGCTTCTGCGACCGCCTCTATTACCAGCAGAGCGCCAAGGGCGACTACCAGGACGTGAGCGGCTGCGGCAACACGATCGCCGCCAACCGGCCGCTGGTGCGCCGGCTGATCCTCGAATCGCTGCGCTGCTGGGCCACCGAGCTGGGCATCGACGGCTTCCGCTTCGATCTGGGCATCGCCCTCAGCCGCGGCGACAACCTGGCGCCGCTGGAGCAGCCGCCCCTGTTCGAGGCCATGGAGGCCGATCCGGATCTGGCCGACCTCAAGCTGATCAGCGAGCCGTGGGACTGCGGCGGCCTCTACAAGCTGGCCGACTTCCCGGCCCGGCGGGTGGCCACCTGGAACGGCCGCTTCCGCGACGACCTGCGCCGCTTCTGGAAGGGCGACGAGAAGACCTGCTGGACCCTGGGCCAGCGCCTCTCCGGCAGCCCCGACCTCTACACCGAAACGCCGGTGCACCCCGGCCAGTGCATCACCTTCCTCACCGCCCATGACGGCTTCACCCTGGCCGATCTGGTGAGCTTCAACGGCAAGCACAACCTGGCCAACGGCGAGGCCAACCGCGACGGCGACAACCACAACAACAGCTGGAACCACGGCGTCGAAGGCCCCAGCACCGACCACGCCATCACCGCCCTGCGGGAGCGCCAGCTGCGCAACCTGCTGGCCAGCCTGCTGCTCGCCCCCGGCGTGCCGATGCTGCTGATGGGCGATGAGGTGCGCCGCAGCCAGGGCGGCAACAACAACACCTGGTGCCAGAACAACCCGCTCGGCTGGATGCACTGGCAGCCCGACGCCGGCGATCAGGCCCTGCGGCTCTACCTGCGGCGGCTGCTGCAGCTGCGCCGCCGCCTGCTGCCCCTGCTCAACCCCGAGCTGCCGTTTGAGGAGCGGCCCCAGCGCCGCAGCACCGATGTCTCGAACCGCTGGCGCCAGTGGCACGGGGTGGAGCTGGCCAAGCCCGACTGGGCCGCCTGGTCCCACACCCTGGCCTGGAGCATCCACGACCACCGCGAGGGCCCCCTGCTCTGGTGCGGCATGAACGCCTACAGCAAGGCGATGCACTTCGACCTGCCGGTGTGCCCATCCGGCTGGCTGCGGGTGATCGACACCGCCCTGCCGCCGGGCGACGACCTGCCCGCCCGGCCCCAGCCCTGGCGGCCGATCGGCATCCCGCTGGAGAACCGCAGCCTGGTGCTGCTGGTGCATCCCCAGATGCTGGGCGACAGCGAGCTCTAGGAAGCGGGCGGCGGAACGCGAACCCGCATGATCCGCCCGGCCGATGGCCACAGACGTGCCCTGACCCGCCCTGGCCTTCGTGCCTCCAGCCGGATGGTGTGGATGGCCTCCACCGCGCTGGCCCAGAAGGACGCTCGCCACCGCGCTGCCGCGTCCTGGGCCAGGCACCTCTCGGCTGCCTGCCACCGCCGGCCTCAATCCCTGACTGGCGTGCTGCCTGCTGCCAGGAGTTCAGCCTCCAGGCCCAGCTGCTGGGCCGCGGCCACCAACGGAGCATCCAGGCTGCAGAGGGTCGCGCCACGGCCGCTGGCGATGGCCAGGTGGAGGGCATCGGCCGCTCGCAGGGTCGTGCTCCAGCCGCGCAGACAGGCGTTGGCATTGCGGAAGTCCTGCGGCTCCAGTTCCAGCACCAGCAGACCCGGCGCCAGGCTGCGCGCAAAGCCCTGCAGCACCGCCTCGGCCTGCGCCTGGCTCAGGGCCCTGGTGCGCACCTTCAGGCCGAGGGCGGAATGCAGCTCGGTGACACTCCAGGAGCTGATCGCCAGCGGGGCACGGGCCTCAGCCAGAAATGCCGCCGCCGTGGCCGAATGCGCTTCCGGCGTCAGCACCGCCAGCAGCACACAGGTGTCGATGTAGAGCATCAGGTGCCGGGCCCACCCCGCAACGCCCGCATGGTCTCCACGCCGCTGGTCGGCTGCTCGGGCAACGCGTCACGCAGGGCTGCGAGCTGGGGCAGCAGATCACGCACAGGGATACGCGGCACCAGCTCGGCGATGGCCTTGCCGCGCCGGGTGATCACCACCGCCTGTCCAGCCTCGACCGCATCCAGAAGGCTGGAGAGCTGGGCCTTGGCTTCCGCCACCGTCACCTGCACCATGGCCGTTGACCATCTGGATGACCAACTCTAGGGCGGGCCCATGGCCCGGCCACAGGAGGCATGACCTCCTCCCCCAGCGAACACGAGATCCAGCAGCGCAGTGGATCAACAGGGGCGCATTGTGCGCTGTGGCCTCTGCCAAGGCAGCAGCGACCTGATCGGCCTGCGCTCGCTGCAGATCACTCCAGAGATGATCGGCCAGCGGGTCGCCCAGTTCGTTGCCCTGGAGGTCAAGACCGCCCGTGGAGTCGTCAGCCCTGAGCAGCGCCCTGCCGCTCTGTGGAGGAGGCCGAGCAGCTGCTTGGCACCCCGTGGCAAGTGCTGCTGGCACCCTGATGGATCCGGCAGAACTGCAGCAGCGGCTGAGGCATCTCACCAAGGCCCACCCAGGCGAGCACCCCTCCACCGTTGCTCTGAGATTGCAGGCCGCCATTCCCCTGTGCCTGGACCTGCCGGGGTGAGCTGTCTGCGGACGAGAGCCTGCACCCGCCTCAGCCTCTGCTCCCCTCGATCCATCCGCACGGGACCTGCGTGCCACGCAGGCATCGGGCTGCCCCAGCAGCACTGTTCAACCGCGCATGACCGCTCAACCGCGCATGACCGCGGTGGTTGAGCACCGTCCAGCCTCGACGGCAGCCCTTCTGAGACAGGGCGTGAGACACCACCGCCCTGATCGTGTCCTCCCAGTTACGGGCCGCCGGCATGGGAGACGTTTGGTGAGTGGCTTGGTGAGATGTTCGGTGAGATGTTTCGTCTCACGGCCTGGCACGGGCCATCAGGCGCTGGCCCAGGCTGGAGGCCCTAACGCCAGTCGCCGCAAGGGCTTTTGGCCGGAAACCCTTCTTGAGAACAGGAAGCGGGCGGCGGGAATCGAACCCGCATCATCAGCTTGGAAGGCTGAGGTTTTACCACTAAACTACGCCCGCAGCAGTACGGATGAACTGGCAACAATGCCG
>JBEDAU010000209.1:0-5779 GCA_041177605.1 Cyanobacteriota bacterium
CGCTGCTCCTCCAGCGCCACCGCCAGGATGTTGTTGTCGCCGTTGCCGCTCTTGAGCTCGGGCGGCAGCTGGCTGAGGGTTTCGCTGCGGCAGAACACGATCTTGAGCGTGCCGCCCTGATCCCCGTTCGGCACCCCATCGGCGAGGTTGCCCCGGGTGCGCAGCTCATCCAGCAGGCGCGACACCTGGCGGGCGTTGCGCCCCTTCTCCGCCGGATCGCGCTTGAACCGATCGATCTCCTCGACCACCTCGATCGGGATCACGATGTTGTTGTCTTCGAAGCGGGTGAGGGCAGCCGGATCGTGCAGCAGCACGTTGGTGTCGAGCACGAAGGTCTTGCGCATCTGCTGGCACCACCGGCCTGATGGCTGGACGCTAGGCCGCCTGCAGCGCCTACGCTCCCGCGATTCGTGCCCCGTCGCAATTGACCTGGCTCTGCGTGCTCAAGACCGCCCTGGTGCTGGCCCTGCTCCTGGGTCTCACCCTGCTCTGGCTGGAGCTCCGCCACCGGCTCCGCCCCGCCTCGCCGCTGCGGCTCATCCCCGGGGCATTCGAGGTGCAGGGAGCCGCGGACCGCATCACCGTGCGAGGGGCCTTCACGATCACCAACCCCCATCGCCGCATGGAGGTGTTCGTGCCGGAGGTCACCCTCCGGCCCACCCTGCTGGGCCAGGGCGATCTCAGCGACCTGGAGATCCGCAGCCGGTTGGTCGCCTGCCATCCCGATGAACCGGCCCGACCCGATGGGTACTGGGCGGCCTACATCGTGAAGGGGCGAAAATCCACCCAGGCCCAGCTGGAGATCACGATCACGGCCCGTGCGGGCCAGGCCGACCTGCGTGACCTGGTCGACACCCTCTGGCTGGAGGTGCTGTGGGTCAACTACGGGCCCTTCGGGCGGTTGCAGAAGCGCGACGGCATCCTTGTGCCCCTCAGCCGGCCCCAGGTGGCGGCCCCCAGCACGGCCAACTGGCGCGACGGCGAGGGCTGCCGGGTGCTGCCGGTGCGCACCCACCTGCTGGGCGTGCTGGATGAGCCGGAAGCGGTGCTGCGCCACTACGCCGGCGAGCTGCTCCAGCGCGGCGACGTGCTCACGATCGGCGAGACGCCGCTGGCGGTCATGCAGGGCCGCTACCACCATCCCCAGACGGTGCAACCCAGCGCCCTGGCGCGGCTGCTGTGCCGGGTGTTCCACCCCACCAGCTCCCTGGCCACCGCCTGTGGCCTCCAGAGCCTGATCGACGTGGTGGGGCCGGCGCGGGTGCTGCTGGCCTGGCTGGTGGGCACCAGCCTGAAGCTGCTGGGCCAGAAGGGCTGGTTCTACCGCCTGGCCGGCGACCAGGCCCGCCTGATCGACGACGTGACCGGCACCACTCCCCCCTACGACCAGACCATCGTGCTGGGTCCGGACCAGCCCGCCGCCTTCTGTGCCCGCATGGCCAGGGCCCTGGGGGTGGATGTGGCGGTGGTCGACGTCAACGACCTGGGCCGGGTGAAGGTGCTGGCCGCCAACCCCGGCTGTGACCAGGCCCTGCTGCAGCGCGCCCTGCGCCCCAACCCGGCCGGCAACGCCAACGAGCGCACGCCGCTGGTGCTGGTGCGGCCCGATGGCGGTGCCCCCGATCCTGGATAGGATCGTTACAACCCACCAGCTCATCCCGGCAGCTTGGGCTAACGGCAGATGGCATCAGCACAGATGGCAGCTCCGCCCCAGCCCGCTGCACCCAGCTGGCGGCTGGAGCCCCTGGCGGGCTGGCATCTGCCCCTGCTCCACGACCCGGCCTTCCTGCCCCTGCAACCGGTTCTGCAGCGGGCCGTGTGGCTCGGGGTGCCGGAGCGGCTGCTGCATGCCCTCACAGCCCGCCAGCCGCTGGCTCCCCGGGTGTTGGTGGCCTTCCAGGGAACGACGCCGGAGGGGCTGATCGTGACCCGCCGGGTCAACCGCAGCGGCAGTTGCTGGCAGGTGCAGCACCTGCGCCTGGCCAGCAGCAGCCACCGCCGCCAGCTGGCCAGTTGCCTGTTGCGGGCCGCCATCCGCGAAACCCGCGGCGCCAGCAGCTGGATCGCCAACGCCGCCAGCCTCGACAGCGACCGCCTCGCGGTGCTGCGGGAACAGGGGTTCCAGCCGCTGCGCACCGACCAGCTCTGGCGCTGGAATGCCATGGTCCACGCCGCGCCTGCGGCCGACCCCGCCGCCTGCCCCGCGGATCTGCAGTTGCAGCCCCTGTCGCGGCGCCATGCCTTGCCGCTCTGGCAGCTGGAGCAGGCCGCCTGCCCGGCCCAGCTGCGGCAGCTGCTCGACCGTCGGGTCGAGGACCTGCTCGACCAGAGCCAGACCAGGGGGTGGCTGCTGGTGGAGCCGGGCCGCGATCAGGCGGTGGCTGCGATTCGCTGGCTGGGGGAGCACCCCGGCGGCGGCCATGACGTGGAGCTCACGGTGCATCCGGGATGGCAGCAGCTGCTGGGTGCCCCCACCGAGCTGCTGCTGCGCCGGCTGCAGCAGCAGCTCGGCGGCACCGCCGTGGACCTCTGGCTGCGCTGCGACGTGCAGGACCAGTGGCGCCGCTCCTGGCTGCAGCGCCTGGGTGCCGAGCCCCGTGGCGAGCGGGTGCTGATGGCCCGCAGCGTCTGGCGACGCCAGGAGCACCCGGCCACCGCCGCCCTGGCCGCCCGCCAGCTGGAGGCGGTGCTGGGCCAGCTGCAGCCCCGGCGCCAGCCCCTGCCGACCCCGCTGACGCCGCGCTGAGCCCTTGGCCCGCAGCCCTCGCCCCCTGCCGCGCTCGGCGCTGGCCCTCGACGTGGGGCGGCGGCGCATCGGCCTGGCCGGCTGTGATCCCCTGGGCTTCACCGTGACGCCGCTGCCGGCCCTGGCCCGGGGTCGCTTTGCCCAGGACCTCGAGCAGCTGCAGCCGCTGCTGCAGCGGCGCCGGGTGCAGGCCCTGGTGGTGGGGCTGCCCCTGGATCAGGCCGGCCAGCCCACGCCCCAGGCCCGCCACTGCCGGCGCTATGGAGTGCAGCTGGCGGCCGCCACCGGCCTGCCCGTGGCCTGGGTGAACGAGCACAGCAGCAGCTGGGCGGCCGCCGAGGCACGGGGCCTGCAGGGTGACCGCAGCGGCGCTCTCGACAGTGCCGCCGCGGCCCTGCTGCTGGAGCAATGGTTGCAGGACGGTCCCGAACCGGTGCCCGTGGCGACCATCGCCGACGGCCAAGGGGACGGCGCTGCTCCATCCTGAGAGAAACGTTCCACAGTCATGGCCTCACCCGGTTCCAGCTCAGCCGATCCCGGCGGCCCCAGCGATGTGCCCACCGTGGTGGTGCGCGACCAGCGCGACCGCCAGCTGCTCTGTTTCCTCGAGCAGATCATCCCCCTCGATGGCCACGACTACGCCCTGCTGACCCCGGTCGACACCCCGGTCTGCCTGTTCCGGCTCAGCGACGACGACGATCCCGAGCTGATCGACACGATCGACGCCACCGAACCGATCCTCTCGGTGGCCGATGTGGTGCTCCAGGAACACGACCTCACCCTGGTGCGGTCGGCCGTGACGCTCACCGTGAGCGGGGAACTGGATGAGCCCGAACCGGAGGAGCTCGACGACGAGGATGCCGACGACGACTCCGAGACCTACGAGCTGCTGGTGAGCTTCCTGGCCGACGACCAGGAATACGGCCTCTACATCCCCCTCGACCCCTTCTTCGTGGTGGCCCGCATGGAGGGCGCCGAGGCCCGGCTGGTGGAGGGCGAGGAGTTCGAGCGGGTGCAGCCCCGCATCGAGGCGGAACTGGAAGAGCGGGAGGCGGTTGACTGATGCTGCGGGAGCTGCTCAGGCCTGACTGGCTGCTGGACCGCACCCTGGCGGAGCTGCCGCTCCAGGACCTGCTCGACCAGGGGATCCGGGCCCTGGTGCTCGACGTGGACCGCACGCTGCTGCCTCGGCGCCAGGCGGAGCTGCCCGACCAGGCCCTGCGCTGGCTCGAGGCCGCCAAACAGGAACTGCCCATCCACCTGCTGAGCAACAACCCCTCCCGCCAGCGCATCGGCCGCGTGGCCGAACAACTGGCCCTGCCCTACACAACCTCCGCCGGCAAGCCGCGCCGCACCGCCCTGCGCCGGGCGCTGCTGCAGCTGGGGGTGCCGAACCGCCAGGTGGCCCTGATCGGCGACCGGCTGTTCACCGACGTGATCGCGGGCAACCGGCTGGGGCTGTTCACGGTGCTGGTGAAACCGATCGATCCGCAGGGGCGGCCTTGCCAGCGGGATCGGCTGCAGAAGCTGGAGCTGCGGCTGGCCAGCTGGGTGGGCGCAGGACTGGGCTGATGGCCACTCCGCACGACCCCGCACCGGGCCGGCCGCGACGACGGGTGGTGAAGGTGGGCACCAGCCTGCTGCGCGGCAACCCGGAGCGCCCCACCGCGGCGGTGATCGCCGACCTGGCCGCCAGCCTCAACCGGGCCCGCCGCCGCGGCGATGCCATCGCCCTGGTCACCAGCGGCGCCGTGGGGCTGGGCTGCTCGGTGCTGGAGCTGGCCCAGCGCCCCACCGAGGTGGTGGCGCTCCAGGCGGCGGCCGCCGTGGGGCAGGGGCGGCTGATGGCCCTGTACCAGGACGCCTTCGCCGTCCGCGGCCTGGCGGTGGCCCAGGTGCTGCTCACCCGCGGCGATCTGGCGTCGCGCCGCCGCTACCAGAACGCCTGCCGCACCCTCGAGCAGCTGCTCGCCTGGGGCGTGGTGCCGGTGGTGAATGAGAACGACACCCTGGCCACCGATGAGCTGCGCTTCGGCGACAACGACACCCTCTCCGCCCTGGTGGCGGTGGCCGTGGGCGCCGACGAGCTGATCCTGCTCACCGACGTGGACTGCCTGTACTCCGGCGATCCCCGCACCGATGCCGAGGCCCGACCGATCGAGGAAGTGCGCGATCTGGTGGAACTCGCCCGGTTGAGCGGCGTGGCCAGCGGTGGCGGCCAGTGGGGCACCGGAGGCATGACCACCAAACTGGCGGCAGCCCGCATCGCCATCTCCAGCGGCATCCGCGTGCACCTGGCCGATGGCCGAGACCCGGCGGTGCTCGATGCCCTGCTGGCGGGCGAACGGGTGGGCACGGTGTTCCAGCCCGCGGCGTGCCCCCTGAGCGATCGCAAGGGCTGGCTGGCCCATGCCCTGCTGCCCAAGGGCAGCCTGCAGGTGGATGGGGGAGCCGAGCGGGCCCTGCTCGAGCGCGGCGCCTCCCTGCTGGCGGTGGGGATCGTGGCGGTGGAGGGAGAGTTCGGCGCCCGGGAGGCCGTGCGGCTGGTGAACGGCGACGGGCGGGAGCTGGGGCGCGGCATCTGTGCCTATGCCAGCGAGGAGCTGCGCCAGCTGGTGGGCCGCGAGGGGGTGGAGGTGGTGCACCGCGACGAACTGGCGATCACCCCGGGCTGAGGGCTGCCTGCCCCGGCGGTCGCCAGCTCTGGGCACTGCCCTTACGATCCGGCCAGCCAAGCCTGGACCATGCGTTTCAGCCATCTGCTCAGCCAGCTGAGCCAGTTCACGGCTGAGACGCCCCACCACCTGGGCCCCGACCCTGAGCTCAGCGGCGCCGAGGCCCTCGACCGGGCGGCGGCAGGCCAGCTCAGCTTCCTCGAATCCGACCATGCCCTGGCCGCCGCCCTGGCCAGCACCGGGGCCTCGGCCGTGCTGATCCCTGCCAGGGGCGACGCGGCCGCCGAGCTGCAGCGCCAGGCCAGCGCGCGGGGCCTGGCCTGGGTCGCCCTGCCCGATCCACGCCTGGGGTTCGCCG
>JBEDAU010000210.1:0-7975 GCA_041177605.1 Cyanobacteriota bacterium
GCAGCACCCGCCACATCAGCGGCAGGTACGCATAGATGCCGGAGCTCACCCGGCGGATGTAGCCGCCGCGCAGCAACAGCTTGTGGGAGGGAATCTCGGCTTCGGCGGGGTCGTCGCGCAGCGTCACCAGCATCAGGCGGGAGACGCGCATGGCCGGGATCAGCAGAGGATCGCGGAAGCTATCACCGCCTCCGCCGGCATCCGGCGGCCCGCCGACCCTGCAGCGGGATGCACAGCGCGCTCTGGAAACCTCTGCTAGCGTCCCGCCGATTTCCCAGATGTCCCAGAGCCGTCTCATGCTTCCCCAGCCAGCGCTTGCCAGCGGCGGATCCAGTGCCATCGGAAGCGGCGCGGCCCTGGGTGCGGGCCTGGGATTGGGCCTGGTGGGCGACGGGGTGATCCCGCCGGCCGACGGCGCTGCCAACGAGGCCGACAACCTGATCGGCATCGACGAGGTGCAGAAGGCGCTCAACCGCTCCAGGGCATCGGTGTATCGCTACACCAACACCGACCCCCGCAATCTCAATCCCCCCTTCAACCCGCGCAAGCTCAACCCCGAGTACCGCAGCGACCAGAAGGAGCCCCTGCAGTTCCACCCCAACGAGGTGGCCCGCTTCGCCCGGGATGTGCTGCGCATCAAGGAGGTCACGGTGGAGGTGCTCAACTCCCCGTCGACCGCCACCCAGCAGTTGCTGGGGGCGATCCTCGACGAGCTGCGGGCGATCCGCACCCGGCTCGATCAGATCGATGGCCAGGCCGGGCACGGCATCAGCCGGCTCGAGGGCAACGGCCATCAGGCGCGCCCGGCCGCCTGATCGGTCTCCACACCGGCCGATTGGTGTCACAATTCAGGCTATTCCCAGCGAAACCCTCGCACCGTGGTCACGGGCCCAGGCCCCGCCACACCCCATGGACAGCGTTCCCCGATCTTCCCTGACCAGCGCCGACGCGGTCAGTGCCGCGACTGCCGGCGGTCCCCAGTCTCCAGGCCAGGACCTGCCGGGAGACCCTGGCGACGACCCGGACAGTCCGGGCCATCTGGCCCTTCCCACGCTTCTGGGCAGCGTGATTGCCCTGGTGACTCTCACCCTGCCGCTGGCGACCGTGCTGGGAGCCCGGCAGCCGGTGCCCCTCATCCCCCTCAGCTATGGATCGGAGCCCGCTGCCGGTCTGCCCAGCGCCCCCTCTGGTGAACAGCACGCTGGAGAGTCCGGCCGGCAGCCGCCATAAAGCAGGCCCCAACAACGCAGCCCCAGGGCCTACGCGTCCAACGCCAGGGCAATTGTGCTGGCGCTTGACCGGGGGCTGCACTCCTCCTCGCTGCGCTACCCGTCCGTCCAGCGCTTCCTGCCCAACACGCTGGCCCAGCTTTGCCGGCGGTCTGATCCGTGCCAGGCCGATCCGCGGGCTGCAGGAGTGCTGCGTGCAGGCCGCGGCGGCGGCGTCTGCGGCTACCCCCGACGCTGCAGCAGGAAGCCCTCCACGCTGAGGGCCTGGAACACCCGGGCCGGATCGCTGAAGCCGGCGGCGTTCACCAGGGCGGTGAGCCGCGCCTCGCCGATCGGGTGCAGGCCCTGCAGGTGGGGCGTGAGCGCGGCCGCGTCGGCCTGCAGCCCACTGGCCCGCTGGAAGCCGATCCAGGCCTGCTGCACCTGTTGCTGCAGGGGGGAGCGCTCGGGGGCCATCAGGTCGACCAGCACCAGCTGGCCGCCGGGCCGGAGGCTGCGGGCCAGGGCGGTGAGGAAGGCCAGCTTGGTGCCGTCGTCGGGCAGTGACTGCAGCACCAGCACCGACAGGGCGCCGGCGAAGGCGGCTTCGGCATCGAGCTGCTCGACCGTGGTCTGCTGCCAGGTGATCGGCACCGTCGTGCCGCCTGAGCTGGCGGCCAGGCGCCGCTGGGCCGCGGCGAGCATCTCCGCGGAGGGGTCGATGGCGGTGAGCTGCCAGTCGGGCCGCTGGGCGCGGGCCTCCACCAGCTCGGCCCCGGTGCCGCAGCCGGCCACCAGCACCGGCGCGCCGGCCGGCGCGGCCAGGGGCGAGGCGTCGAGCAGGGCCACGGCCAGCCGGGCCAGGCTGGCGTAGCCCGGGATCAGCTGCTGAACAACCAGGTCGTATCCCTGAATCGCCGACACGTCGGATGGGCAAGCATGACGATGCTAGGCAGGCCGGACGGGGTGGCCGTCACTTGACCTAAGTTGGGCGGCGCACTTTCACCCCCCGCTCGACCGTGCCCACCATCCGTTTCGAACAGGAAGGCCAGCAGGTCGGCTGCATCGAGGGCGCCAACCTGCGCAAGGCCGCTCTGGATGCGGGCATCAATCCCTACAAGGGCCTCAACAACCTCAACAACTGCGGCGGGCTGGGCCAGTGCGGCACCTGCGTGATGGAAGTGGTGGAGGGCATGCAGAATCTCTCCCCCCGCAGCGATGTGGAGGAGGTCTACCTGGCGGATCGTCCGGCCAATCTCCGGCTCAGCTGCCGCACCGCCGTGTACGGCGATGTCACCGTGCGCACCCGGCCCTCCGAGGGCGCCGGCAAGGGGTCCAACAGCCTGCTGGGGGCCCTGAAGTCCCTGGTGGGCAAGTAGATCCGAGCGTTCGGTCAGGCTGCAGCGGGCTGTGCTGAGCAAGCTCTACAGCTACGGGGGGTGCGGCACCTGCCGCAAGGCGCTGGCCTGGCTGGCGGAGCGGGGCATCCCTGCCGACCCCATCGACATCACCTCCCAGCCCCCCAGCCTGGCGGAGTTGCGGCTGGCCCTCGAGCAGCTCGGCCGCACCCGCCTGTTCAACACCAGCGGCCAGAGCTACCGGGCCCTGGGCAGTGCGGTGGTGAAGGCCATGGACGACGAGCAGGCCCTGGCCGCCCTGGCCGCCGACGGCCGGCTGGTGAAACGGCCCTTCCTGCTCACCGCCGACGGCCGGGTGCTGACCGGCTTCAAGCCTGAGGAGTGGCAGGCGTTGCTGGCCCCGTAGCCCCTGCCCCCGGGCCGTCAGCGCTCTCCCTGGCCGCCTCCCCTGCCTGTTGGGCGCTGATCAGCACGTCGAGTTCCTGGATCAGCGCCTCGATGCCCGAGCGGCTGATCTGGCTGAGATAGGTGCTCTTCAGCTGTTCGATCAGGGCACAGATCAACTCCTGGCTGCGCTGCAGCACCGGCCCCTGCTCCAGGGCGGCGGCGAGCTCCTCCCAGAAGCGATCCACCAGCCGCTGCAGCAGGTCGAGCTGCACGTCGTCGCGGCGGCCCAGCTGGGTGCCGGTGCTGCGGGAGAGCTCCATCAGGCTCTCCACCATGCCCGCCGCCAGCTGGCGGCTCACGCCCGATTCCACCTGCAGCAGGGGCTGCAGGCCCCGCAGCGGCTGGGGCACCACGGTGCGATCCAGGCTGCGGCGCAGGGCATAGCCCAGCAGGTTCTGCAGGTCCGGGCCCAGGCGCGGCGCGATGCGGGCCAGCAGCAGCGGGCCCCAGAGGCGCACGAGGGCAACCAGCTCCTGCTCCTCCCGCTCCAGCAGGGGGACGCTCTGGTGGCTGCGCAGACGCCGCAGCCGCTCGGGCCAGTCGCGGCTGCGCACCAGCCCCTGGGCCCCATCCAGTAGCTGCAGGGCCAGCACCTCGAACAGCTCCAGGGCCAGCAGCGCCACCACCGCCCGGCTGACCACCGCCCGCAGCGGTTCGAGGCTCACCAGGCCCGTGGTGTGCAGGCGCTCCAGCACCGGCACCAGCCGCAGCCAGCGGCCGAAGGGCAGCAACAGGGGCAGGTCGATCCAGCGGCGCAGCAGGGCATCCCGCCAGCTCAGCCCCGGCAGGCGGCGCTTGAGCCGGGCCGTGCGCAGCAGGATGTCGAGCAGGAACACGCTCTGGAAGGCCAGCAGGTCGAGCAGCCAGAAGTGATCGGTGGGGCGGCCGTTGGCATCGCTGGAGCGCCAGTAGTTGGTGGCCATCAGCGGCAGCACCTGCTCCCGCCAGAACTGTCGCTCCTGCTGCCAGCCCCGCCGGGCGATCCAGGCGGGGCTGAGCAGCCGGGCGGCGGCCTGCTGGGCCGACGCCGTGCCGGCGCGCTGCCGCAGCCGCTGTTGGATCGTTTCCAGGTTGGCGGTGTTGCCGGAAGCGGCGAAGGCCTGGCTGGCCAGCAGCTCGGTGGTGCCGCGTGCCTGGGCCGCCAGGGCCGGAGCCAGGGGGGCGAGGCTGGCGGCGCCGTGATTGAGCAGCTGCTGGTCGAGGCGCTGGAACCGGTTCAGAACGGCCTGGGTCTCCTGGTGGGGCTCGATGCCCTTGATCGGGTCGAGCCAGGGGGTGAGGTCGGGGATCCAGCCGAGCGGCACCACCAGCGGCAGCGAGGGGATCGGATAGAGGTTGCGCTGCAGCCAGAAGCGCCGCAGGGGGATGTAGGTGAGATCGAAGCCCACCAGCAGCAGGTTGAGGCTGGCCCACAGCGCCACGAACCGGTCCCAGCGGCGCAGCCAGGGGCCCTTGGCGCGAACGGTGGCCAGTTGCCAACGGGGGCGCGCCATGCAGCCGGGGAGGGGGGGAACCGGTGCCTAATCTGCCGTGAGCCCGCCATGGGAGCTCGCCTGAACCCGCCCGTCGACGAACCGCACCAGCCCCAGGCCGGCGAGAGCGCCTGGACCTTCTGGCGCAGTGTGTTGATCACCCTGGCCGTGGCACTCGGCATCCGCCAGTTCCTGGTGGAGGCCCGCTACATCCCTTCCGGGTCGATGCTGCCGGGCCTGCAGATCCAGGACCGGCTGCTGGTGGAGAAGCTCACCTACCTGCGGCGCCTGCCCCGGCGGGGCGAGATCGTGGTCTTCCACTCGCCCCACCACTTTGACCCGGTGCTGGCCGCCGGCAGCTCCGGCAACCCGCTGCGCTGTCTGCTGGTGAACCTGCCGCTGATCGGCAACCTGCCCGGTGTGGCCGAGCCGGCCTGCGATGCCTACATCAAGCGGGTGGTGGCCCTGCCCGGCGAGCGGGTGGCGGTCAACCCCCGGGGCCAGGTGTTCATCAACGGCCAGCGGTTGCCGGAGCCCTACGTGAGCAACTACTGCCCGGTGAACAGCCAGGGCATCGGCCCCTGCCGCAGCCTCAACGCGGTGGTGCCGGCCGGCCATCTGCTGGTGCTGGGCGACAACCGGGCCAACAGCTGGGATGGCCGCTTCTGGCCCGGCGGGCCGTTCCTGCCCGGCCGGGAGGTGATCGGCCGCGCCTTCTGGCGCTTCTTCCCCCTCGACCAGACCGGCAGCCTGGTGCCCGAGCCCCCTACAGCAGCCAGCGATCCCCGCCGCTGAGGCCGCTGGCGCGGATGGCCCCGGCCCCAGCGGCCGTCAGCGGGCAGGGGTGGTTGGCGGCCAGGGAGGTGGGGGCGGCCGCGGCCGGAGCGGCGCCGTGGGGATCGAACAGCAGCCAGCGCCGCGATCCCGGCTCCAGGCCCTCCGGCTCCAGGCCCAGCACCTGGGCCGGACCCCAGCACAGCACCTGCCACAGCTGGCCGGCGCTCCAGCCGCGCCGCTCCACCAGCTCCTGCCAGAGCAGGGGCAGCAGCGGTCCACCGTGGCCCGCCACGCCGGCGCGGCGCTGATCCAGCGGCAACAGCTGCTCCTCGCTGTCGAGGGGGAGGTGATGCACCGCCACGGCCGTGATCAGCCCGTCGGCCAGGGCGGCGATCAGGGCCTCGCGGTCGAGGGGGCCGCCGAGGGAGGGCTCCAGCCGCCAGCCCTGGTCGATCAGGTCGAGCCGGGAGGCATCGGCCAGCAGGTGCCACCAGCTCACCGTGGCCTGGGGGCGGGTGGCGGCCGGCCAGCGCCGCAGCCGCTCCGCCCCGCCGGCGGTGGAGAGGTTCATCAGCACGGGCCGCCGCACCGGCCGCTGGGCGAGCAGGCCGGCCAGCAGCTCCAGGGGCAGCAGCTCGCTGGTGGCGGGATCGGGCGGCCAGCCGGCCCGCAGGGTCTCGACCGACTCGCGCACGAAGCCGCCGCCGCAGAGCTCGGGCCAGCGCGGCGCCAGCAGCAGCGGGCGCTCTCCCCACTCGGCCAGGGTCAGGCCCCGCTCCAGCAGTTCCGCTGGCGGCAGGGCCGGGCCGGTGGCCAGGCCCAGGGCGCCGGCCTCGAGCTGGTCGGCCTGGGGGGCCAGGCCGCTGCCGTCGCCGCTGGCGAAGCTGCCCCACAGCGGCAGCCGCAGCGGCTCGCTCCAGCGCAGCTGCAGCAGGTCGGCCCGGTCCCGCCAGGGCCGAGCCCAGGGCAGCAGCGCCACCGTGCCGTAGCCGCTGGCGGCGGCGGCCGCCGCCAGGCTGCTGAGGGTTTCGGCCCGCCCGCCCCAGGGCTCCTCCAGCACGCTGTGGGGGTCGACCAGGGCCGGGGCCAGCAGCATGCCCTCGGCGGCAGAGGGCTGCAGGCCGAGGGCGCGGCCCTGCTCCGCCGCCGCCGCGCCGAGCGCCAGCAGCCGGCCGTCGGCCGCGACCAGCGCCTCGCCGGCCCGGGCCGGCTGGCCGGGGCTGGCCAGCAGCTCCAGCCCGGAGAGCCAGTGGGCGGCCATGGCGGTCAGAGGGCGCCGGCGGCGGTGCGGTCCAGCACCCCGCCCAGGTGGCTGGTGAGGTTGAGGGCCGACACCACCGGGGTGCCGCCGGCACCCTCGGGGTAATCCACCACGGTCACCCCGCCGTTGCCCTGCTTCACCGCCCAGATGTCGGCAGGGGTGAGACCCAGAAGGGCGCAGAGGATGGTCTTGTTCACGGCGTCGTGGGCCACCACCAGGGCGGTCTCGCCGGCGTCGAGGCTGGCGGCGATCCGGTTCCAGCAGGCGAGCGAGCGGTCCCACACGTCGTGGATGGTCTCTCCCTCGGGCATCTGCACGGTGTGGGGGGCCCGCTTCCAGTCGGCCAGGAGCTGGGGCCAGCCCTCGGCGATTTCGTTTTCGAGGCGGCCCTCCCAGAGGCCGTGGCCGATCTCCGCCAGGCCGGTGGTGGTGGTGAGGGGCACGCCGGGATGGCTGGCCAGGATGGCCTCGGCGGTCTGGCGCGGACGCGACATCCAGCTGCTGTAGGCCCGCTGGAACGGCACGGCGGCCAGAAACTGGCCGGCCGCCTCGGCCTGGGCGCGGCCGTTGGCGTTGAGGGGAATGTCCATCTGACCCTGGAAGCGCCCCTGGCGGTTCCAGTCGGTCTCGCCGTGGCGCACCAGCAGCAGGCGGGGACCGCTGCCGCGGCTGGGCACGGGGGTGTCGAGGTGGGCGGTGCCGTTGAGAGACTCAATTTGCACCGCCAGCGCTCCGGCCTCGCCGTGGCGCAGGTTGAGCACCGAGATCGAGGCGTTGTCGAGTCGCAGGCGGCGGAAGCCGCTGGCCGGCAGCCCCAGCAGGGTCAGCACCAGGCAGCGCAGGATGCCGTTGTGGGCCACCACCAGCACGGTCTGATCGGCGGCGGAGCCGAGGGCGGCGGCGTGGCGCTCCTGCAGGCCGCCGACGAACTGGCGGGCCTGCTCCATCAGCTCCGGCAGGGGGGCATAGCGGCTGCCGTCGGCGCGCTCCAGCCAGAGGGTCTCCGGCGCCTGCCGCCAGAGCTGCTCCTCCCGGGGGAAGCGCTCGCGCACCTCCTGGCGCAGCAGGCCGCTCCAGGGGGCCAGGTCGATTTCCAGCAGGCCGTCGTGGCGTGTGGCCGTCAGCCCCTGCCCCTGCTCGGCCAGCAGCTGGTCGGCGGTGTCGGCCGCCCGGCCCAGGGGGGAGGTGTAGGCCCCGTCGAGCTGCAGATCCCCCAGGGCCCGGCCCACCGCCCGGGCCTGCTCCCGACCGGCCTCGGTGAGGCTGGAGAGGTCGTCGCGACCCTGCACGCGGTGGTCGACGTTGAAGCTGCTCAGCCCGTGGCGGACCAGCACAATCCGGAGAGCCAAGGACCGGCAATCGCTGGGGTCTCATCGTATGAGAGGGGCTGGGGGGAGAATTCCCCCAGTCGGGCGCGCGCAGGCCCATCCCCTTGAGCACGAACGCCCCCGG
>JBEDAU010000211.1:0-6050 GCA_041177605.1 Cyanobacteriota bacterium
GTCAAGGGCAGGCTCTGGCCGGAGCGCAGGCCCACGTGCAGTTCCTGCAACCCATCGAGCGTGCGCACCTGCATGGAACCGCGGAAGGCGATGAAGGGGCGCAGGCCACCAGCCGGCACGGGATGGCTCATCACCAGCTCGTGGGGACCGTTGCCGACCAGATTCAGATCCACATCAAAGCGCACCCCGTAGGTGCCCACGTTGTCGAGCGAGGAATCCAGCATCCGCGCCGCCAGCCGGTTGACCTGCACATCCCGGGTTCCGAAATGGTGCCGGTGGGTGCTGGTCAGGGGCACATGCAGCGCCCCCTGGCGCGTGAGGTCGTGTTTGAGCTGGGCCTGATAGTGGTCGCCGATCGCCACACCGCCCACCCGGGAGAAGACCTGGCGGTTGTTGATCTCGGCGATCCGGTTCAGGTACACACGGCCCGGAGCCAGCCTTCCGTGATCCAGCACGGCCAGCAGGTCGGCATCGCTGTCGGGGTTGCTGGCGGCCACCACCGCCATCTGAAACGGGCCATCGCTGCGCCCTTTCAGCAGGGCATTGGCAATACCCAGTGCGGGCAGGGCTTTCTGGAACAGCACCACCCGGCTGCGGGGAGGCAACGTGACGGCATTGGCCAGGCGGGAGTCCAGGCGCCCCCTCAGCAGCTGAACGGCCGTGGCGTCGCCGGGACCGGTATTCCAGGGACGGGGACCCAGGGGCTTGACACCCAGGAGATTGTCGGCGAGGTAGGGGGCCTCGAAGCTGTTGCGAACGGCACCCTTCTCGAAGCGGATCTGAACCGGGCGATACCCGGGATTGATGAAAATCAGTCCCAGCGTCAGTGCGGTGCGGCGGCCACCCGGGGCGATCTGACGGCGATAGGGGGGGAGATATTTATGGTGCATGTGCACGCCGAAATCGCCGTTGAAGGTGTATTCGGCATTGGGCAGCCAGGCTCCCGTCTCCGCAACAGCGGAGCCTGGGGCTGTGCTGATCAAGATGCCGGGCCCCTCCACCTCCTCGGGTTGGTTGGAGTGCAGCACCGGCACGGTGTTGAAGCTGCCATTCAGCGGTCGGGCCTGCTGGCCAGCCAGCAGGGCCACGTAGGCACGGGCGGGCTCCGCCTGGCAGACCACTGCCGCCACCAGCAGGGCGAGGGGCACGGGCCGCATCGCGTGTCGCGCTCCGGCGGATCTCAAACTGCGTCTCCCTGGGGCATGGCCTGGCTGATCGTGGCGTTTGCTTCGCTCGTCCCGTTGCCGCCGGCCTGATTCGGCAAGGGCAGTGCGGCGGCGCGGAAGGGTCTCAGTCGCCCGCTGTCTGTGGCTAAAACCAACATGTCCCAGGCATTTTCCCATGTTCCCTCCTCTCTTCGGCTGCGGTGGCGGGGCCTGCGGTCCCGACTCCCTGCGTCGCCACCAGCAGCGCAAGCTGACGATGCTGCGCTTCTGGCGGGATGGACTGGAGCGGCAGCTGGCCGCCATCGACGCCTCGATCAGCACGCTGCAACAGCAGATCGAACGGGACGGCATGGCGGAGTCGTCGAACTGAGCAGCCGGCGCAGCTCGGCCAGGCCGCGATGCAGGCGTCGCTGCACCGTCATCGGACTGACCTGGAGCGCACTGGCGGCCGCCCGATAGCTCCGCCCCTCCAGCACCACCTGCCGCACCACTTCGCGGATCCCGGGTTCGAGCAGGCCCAGGGCGGCGGACACATCGTCGTCGCCGCCCGGCAGCTCCACCTGGGCACCCTCCGCTTCCACCTCCAGCCGTTCGGGATCCAGGGGCAGCACGACGCTCAGGCGCCGCGCGTCCTCCAGTTGTTGCCATTGGGCGGGGCTGAACCCCAGGCGCTGACGCAGCTCCTGGCTGCCCGGGTCACGGCCATGGTCCTGCCGGAACTGGCGCAGGGCCCGCTGGACCTGCAGCTGGCGTTCCCCAAGGCGGCGTGGCAGCCGCAGGCTTGGGGCCACATCCCTGAGGTAGTGGAGGATCGCACCGCGCACATGGGGTCGGGCAAAGGCCTCGAAGGGGGTGCCTGACGCCGGGCTGTAGAGCTCCGCGGCGCGGAGAAGCCCCAGCAACCCCACCTGGATGAGGTCATCGAGGGGCTCCCGGCAGCGGCGGGCGTAGTGGCAGGCCAGGGGCCGAACCAACTGCTGGTAGCGGCTCACCCGTTGGTTGCGCCGCTTCTGGGCAGGGGAGAGCGATGGACTGGACATGACGATCAACGGAACGGCTGAGCGGGGTGACGGTGGTGCCCCCGTTGATCTCCAGCTAGGACCGGCAATCCCCACGCCAACAACCGTGGAACCACCGAATCAAACGGTCAGGGAGCCCGATGCGGAGCCGCAGGGCGCGGCCAGGCGACCGCCTGCAACAGCGCCCAGGGGCCCCGCTGCCGCAGCCAGTCGGTCTGAGATCCCTCGGTGGCCAGCAGGTAGCCGGCAAAGGCCAGGGCATTGAGGCTGAACCCGGCACAGTGTTCCTGGCGCCGGCGCACGGTCAGGAGCCACTCGTCATCGAACAGCAGGTTGTAGGGATGGCGGGGCTGGGGCTCTTGCCCGGGTTTTCCCAGCTCCAGCAGCTCGGCATGGCGCAGGTACAGGCGCTCCAGTTCCAGTGGATCGCAGGGGTCGCAACGGCGGCTCAGGGCATAGGCCCAGGGCCAGGGGTCAAACCCCTGATCCGCGGGGAGGTGCCCGTGGCGGGATGACTCCCGTGGCTGCAGCTGCTGGCGCAGCAACGGGGCCAGGGGACAGGACGGCTCCCCCGAGGCCCTGGGCAACAGCTGGAGATGGCGGTGGGGCTGGCTGGCGCCGGCTGCTGCACAGCTGTTGAAGAACCAGAGTCCACCGCAATCGGAGGACAAGCGCGTGACCGCCTGCCAGTCGGCCAGGCCGAGCCAGCCAGCCTGGGGTTGCCAGCGGCGCGTGATCACCAGCAGGTGCGCCGGCTGCACGGGAAACTTGTTGAGCAGCAGCACATGGTCATCCCCCAGGCTGGCCACCTCGAGCTCCGCCTCCCAGGGCAGGAACGGATTGGGCCTGGGCCCATCGGCTCGCAGGTGGATGGGCGTGCGGCTGACCAGCCGTCGCAGCACAAAGGGAGCGAGCTCCGGCAGATCGAGCCGCTCGGTGCTGAGCGGCACCAGGGCGCCACTGGCCTGGGCCTGGGCACTGCGGGCCAGGGCAGCCCGCCAGTAGGTCTCAGCGCGCACCGGAACGCAGGCGGGCCAGCGAGGCGCCAGGGTAGTAGCGGCCGAGGATCTGGGTGTAACGGAACCCCTGCTGGGCCATGGCCTGGGCCCCGTGCTGGCTCATGCTCGCCCCCAGATGGCCATGGGCCTCAAGGCTGATCTCGCGGTTCGCGGCATACAGACTCTCCACGATGCCTCCCTGGTAACTGAGGATCAGGCCCGCCGTGCTTCGCGCTGCCTCGCGGGTGCGCTCCACAGCAGACGACAAACCCCGATAGGCCTGCCAGCGCGTGGTGTCACCCAGGTGCCAGTGGCGGTCGGCAGGTCGGGCCATGTGGGCGAGGGCATAGGAGCGGGCAGCCACGGCCTGGGCCCTCAGGGCCTCCATCGACCAGCCACTGGGCATCTCGGCACCCACCACCGAGCTGATGTAGCTCTCCAGCGGCAGGTGGTTCACCAGCCGCAGCCGGCCTGCCTCATTGAGCAGGCGCAGCCGCCCCCCATAGGGGGAGCCGTTCACCAGGATTGCCGTCCCGTCGGTCTGCAGCCAGGCCTCGGCCTGGGCGGCGAGCACCCGGGCGACCGCCACCGGCTGACCCGCCGATCCGCTCTGCAAGAGCTCGCCGTCGCGGCTGGTCACCCGCCAGATTCCATCGGCGGAGAGCATCGGATTGTCGCCGGCCCGGAGCAGGGCCACGCGGATTTCCAGGTCCAGGCCGGGACTGGGGGCCGGAGCAGCGCCATCCCGAACGGGACCGCCGCTGGAGCCGGCGGCGCCGAGGCGCTCCGCGTTCATGCGGCGCAGGGTCGCGAGCTGCGCGGCGGTATCCGAGGGAGACGGCGTCTCGATCAGCGCGTCGAGCAGGGCTCCCTGGGCAGCCCCATAGGGCCTTGGCGCCAGGCCCTGGGCCGCGAAACCCACCGCCACGGCGACCAGGGCCATGGGGGTGGCCAGCACCAGCCTCTGCGACAGCCCACTGGCAGGGTTCAGGCCAGCAAGGAACGCCAGCCCTCGCTGTCCATGGAGTCCCAGCTGCCGGATACGGCGCCGAAGCCAGGCAGATGCAACGTTCCGTTCCACAGCAGATGGCCCGAACCGCTCAGGCGGATCATGCCTGACGATGCCCCCTCGCAGACCATTCCGCCAGGCCGGATTGAACACTGCCAGCCCACCACCCGCCGCCGGCCGAGCACCGCCTGCCAGTAGGGAGCCACCAGGGCATGGGCCGACCCGGTGACGGGGTCCTCGGCGATCCCAAGGCCGGGCGCAAAGAAGCGGAGCTGATAGTCGGCCGGCTCACCCATCACCTGCGGACGGTCGCCGACGCCCAGCGCCTGCATCAGGACCAGTCCCTGGCGTTCGGCGGGCGGCAGCCGATCCAGCGGCAGCCGCAACTGCTCCAGGGGGGCTGCCGGGCTGAGCAGACCGACGCGGTAACCGAGCGGGGAATCCCAGTACTCCAGAGGGCACTCCCCCAGGGCTCTGCGCAGCAGCTCCTGCAGGGCCGCCGGGGGGCGCTGGGGGCGCAGGCCACTGCTGGGCAACACGATCGACCCTGCTGCGGCACCGTCCGCAGCGGCGGTGGGGTGGCGCTGCACGGCCAGGGGACCGCTGCGGGTCTGCAACGCCAGGGCCTGGCCAGGAGCGAGCTCACCCCAGTGACCCAGCGCCAGCAGGGCCGCGAGGGTGGCATGGCCGCAGAGGGGCACTTCCACGCTGGGGGTGAACCAGCGCAGCAACCAGGCCTGGCGGTACCGCAGCAGAAAGGCCGTCTCCGACTGGTTGAGGCTGCGGGCGATCGCCTGCAGCTCAGTGTCGCCGAAGGGCTGTTTCAGCCGCACCACGGCTGCGCCGTTGCCCTGGCAGGGCCGCTCGGCAAAGGCCTCCACCAGCACGGCCGCCAGGGTCATCGGCCAGCAGGGGCGAACTCCGAGCGCAGATCCCGCTCCATCAAGGCTCGGGCCGCCTGGCGGGGAGTGGTGCGTCCATCGAGGACGGCCACCACCTGGGTTGCGATCGGCAGTGTCCAGCCATGGCGCCCCGCCAGGCCCATGGCGGCGCGGGCCGTGCGGGCCCCTTCCACCGTGGCACCGATGCGCTGCAGCGCAGCCCTCTCGTCCAGACCTTCGGCGAGCAGCCGGCCGAAGCTGTAGTTGCGGCTGAGGCTGCTGTTGGCGGTGGCCAGCAGGTCCCCCAGGCCCGCCAGGCCGTAGAGGCTCGAGGGATGGCCGCCCAGACCCGCCAGGGCGACGCCCATCTCGGCCATGCCACGGCAGAGGAGCGAGGCCTTGGCGTTGCAGCCGAGCGCCAGGCCGTCGCAGATGCCCGCAGCCACGGCCATCACATTCTTGAGGGCGCCGGCCACCTCCGTGCCGAGTGGGTCGTCACTGGTGTACAGGCGCAGGGTGGGGCCGCTGAGCTCAGCCTGCAGCCGCTCAGCCAGGCCCCGGTCCCGTCCGGCCAGCACACTGGCCGCCGGCAGGCCCTGCTGCAGTTCCGCCGCCAGATTTGGCCCACTCAGCACCAGGGTCGGGGCGGCCGGCAGATGGTGCTGCCAGAGCTGGGTGGGCGTCTCAAGCCGGTCCAGATCGATACCCTTGGTGCAACTCAGCAGGGGCAGGCCAGCTGGCCAGTGGTCAGCCAGCAGGCCCCCCAGGGGCTCGATGCCGGCCATCGCCACCGCCGACACCACCAGATCCGTGTGCTCGAGCAACCCCGTGGGATCGAGACCGTCACGGCGAGACCAGGAGCGCACCTGGTGGCCGCGCCGCTGCCAGAGCTCCAGCAGGGTGCTGCCCCAGGCCCCGCGACCCAGAAGGCTGATCCGCAGGCCCATCCGCTCACCCCACCAGCGGTTACAGCAGGC
>JBEDAU010000212.1:0-4932 GCA_041177605.1 Cyanobacteriota bacterium
GCTCCACCCCCTTCACCGCCTTCCAGATCGTGGCGATCAGCGCCTCGTTGAGCGCGAGGATCTGCTCCTGATCCATGAAGCTCATCTCCATGTCCAGCTGGGTGAATTCCGGCTGGCGATCAGCGCGCAGGTCCTCGTCGCGGAAGCAGCGGGCCACCTGGTAGTAGCGCTCGATGCCGCCCACCATCAGCAGCTGCTTGAACAGCTGGGGCGACTGGGGCAGGGCGAACCACTCGCCGCCGCAGACGCGGCTGGGCACCAGATAGTCGCGGGCGCCCTCGGGGGTGGAGCGGGTGAGCACCGGGGTCTCCACCTCGATGAAGCCCTGGTCTTCGAGGAAGCGGCGGGCGGCCTGGATCGTCTGGGCCCGCAGGCGCAGGTTGCCGTTCATGCGCTCGCGGCGTAGGTCGAGATAGCGGTGCCGCAGCCGCAGCTCCTCGCGGGTGTTCTCCTCGTCGTGCACCGACACCGGGAACGGCAGGTTCCCCTTGACGCTGTTGAGCACGGTGATGGCGCTCGCCAGCACCTCGATCCGGCCGGTGGCCAGCTTGTCGTTGATGGCGTCGGCGGGGCGCTCGCGCACCGTGCCCTCCACCTGGATCACCGTCTCATTGCGCAGGTGCTCGGCCACGGCGAAGGTGTCGGCCCCGTTGTCGGGGTCCACCGTGATCTGCACGGTGCCGCTGCGGTCGCGCAGGTCGATGAAGATCACGCCGCCGTGGTCACGGCTGCGGTCCACCCAGCCGCACAGCTGCACGGCCTGGCCGCTGGCGTCCTGACGCAGGTCGCCGCATCCGTGGCTGCGCATGGTGAATTCGCTGGGGAATCGGGGATTTTCCCACGGAACCCCGTTGAGGGCTTTGCCTGAAGCGGGGGATCCCTGCCGGGATGGCGGCAGCGGCACGGCAGAGAGCCCCACGATTCGGGATTGATTCAGCGATTGCCGAGCATGCGCAGCGCTTCGCACCTAGAGGGGGGCGCGGGGGGTTCCGTCGCCGTGCACGCAAGCCCCCGTTTCACCATGAATTTGTCTCGCCGCAGCCTGCTGCAGCTTTCCGGAACGGCAGCGGGAGGCCTGGCATTGAGTCGGTTCGCCCAGACGCCTGCCACAGCTGCTCAACCGGGGAACCAGACCCTGACCAGGGAGCTGCAGGTCTGTGATCCCCCCGGGGACCCTCTCGAAGCGCTGCTGGCGCGCAACCGAGGATTCAGCAGGGCCTGGCAGGCGATGAGCCGCGAGAGCGACCCGGTCAAGCGGCTGCAGCTCAAGACCGAAATCTTCAACGGCGGTTGCCAGATCAACCCACAGGCACTCGAGCAGGGGCAGCGCCCCTGGGCTGGCCTGCTGAGCTGCGCCGATGCCCGGGTGGCGCCGGAATTCGTGTTCGCTGCGGGCTCCGGGGAGCTGTTCCAGGTGCGCTGCGCCGGCAACACCGCCTTCGATGACGCCATTGCCTCGATGGAATATGCCGTCAGCGTGCTCAAGGTGCCGCTGATCCTCGTGCTGGGCCACAGCAACTGCGGCGCCGTCAAGGCCGCCATGGGCAGCGATCCGCTGACCCCCCTGCTGGAGGGCCTGGTCAAGCCGATCCGGGCCAGCCTCGTGAGCGGCGACAGCCTCAGCCAGGCGGTGCAGGGCAATGCCCGCCACGCCGCCGGCCAGCTCACCGCGCGCAGTGCCGTGCTCAAGGACGCGCAGGTCACCGGTTCCCTGGCGATCCGCAGCGCCTATTTCGATCTGGCCACCGGCCTGGTGACGGTGACCTGAGTTCAGCCGCCGCCGGGGCCGGGCGCACTCCGGGCGGCCTGGCCCTAGGCCCCCCGCCGATAGAAGGGCCGCCGCACCACCCGGGCCGGTTCGGCCTTGCCGCGGATCTCCACGGCCAGCTCGGTGCCGACCCGGGCCAGTTCCCCTGGCACCAGCGCCAGGGCGATGCCCCGCTCCAGCGTCGGCGACCAGCCGCCGCTGGTGACGGTGCCTACGGCCTCACCGCCGGCGGCGGCGCCAGGGGCCAGCACCGGGTAGCCGTGGCGGGGGATAGCGCGGCCGCGGAGCTCCAGGCCCACCAGCCGCCGGCTCACCCCTGCAGCCGTCTGCTCTTCCAGCACCCCGCGGCCGATGAAGGGCTTGGGCATCTCCAGATGCACCAGCCAGCCCAGGTCCACCTCCAGCGGTGAGGTCGTGGCATCCATGTCGGCGCCGTAGAGGTGCATGGCCGCCTCCAACCGCAGGCTGTCGCGGGCACCGAGGCCGCAGGGGGTCACCCCCGCGGCCAGGAGGTGTTGCCACAGGCTCTGGCCCGCCTGGCGGGCCAGCAGCAGTTCAAACCCGTCTTCCCCGGTGTAGCCGGTGCGGGCCACGAATGCCGGACCGATGCCGGCCAGCGGGAGTTGCCGGTGGCCGAAGCGCGGCAGGTCGGCCAGGCCGGCGCCGGCCAGGGCCTGCAGCCGCCCCACCGCCTCCGGCCCCTGCAGAGCCAGCAGCACCCCATCCCCCTTGGCGTCGCTGACGGTGATCCCCTGGGGCTCCAGCTGGCTGCGCAGCCAGCCGGTGTCGGCCTCGGCACAGGCAGCGTTGATCACCAGCAGCAGCTCATGGCCCCCGGCTGTGCCGTCGGGGCCCGCGCACCAGCCGCGGTCGTAGACGATCAGGTCGTCGCGGATGCCGCCGGCTTCATTCAGGAGCACCGTGTAGCAGGCCTCGCCTGGGCCGATCCGATGCAGGTCGCTGGGCACCAGTGCCTGCAGGGCGTCTTTGGCGCCATCACCCCCCAGGCGGAGCACGCCCATATGGGAGATGTCGAACAGGCCGCAGTGGTTGCGCACGGCCTGGTGCTCCGCCAGCAGCCCACCGAACTGCACGGCCATCTCCCAGCCGGCGAAGGGGACCATCCGGCCTCCGGCGGCAACGGCGGCCTCGAACAGCGGGGTGCGCAGCAGGGCCACGGCGGCGGGTACAGCGGGCTTTGAGCCTATGGGTGGCAACGGCTGGGGGCGGGGGCGCGGAAGAGATTCCGCAGATCCGGGATCCCCCACTTCTCAGAGTGGGAATGGGTTTCTAGGCTGAGTGGCCATTCGGACCGGGAATGGCCCAGCGCCCCAGCTGCCGCAGCTGCCGCCACTGCACACCGCCCAGCGGTGTGGACTTCGGCTGGTGTCAGCTGCGGCAGCTGCCCATCCATCCCGACCTGGCCTGCGACCTGTGGTGCCACCACTGGACGGCCCGCCCGCCGCGGCTGCCTGTGATGGCATCCCCCCAGGCGGCCTCCCCATGGCTGCCGGGCTCCAACCGCCAGTTGAGCCTGGAAGCGGTCCTGCCCAGGATCGAGCCTCGTCCGCGGCGCCACAGCAGTGGCAGCACCGCAAATTCGGAACAGAATCTTTAATTGCCTCCCTGGACGTGTTCCTGCAGCCTGGAACACACCGCTGCACCACCAACGGCCCCTAAGACAGGAATAGTCTCAAGAACGATGTTGCGGAGCTGACGCAGTTGGTTGCAACCCCGGGCCTCACCACCCCCATCGAGCTGATGGCTGCCCAGGTGGACTGCGAGGTGCTCACCCTGCCGACCGGCGCCCGGGTGTTCAGTCGCGGCACGCCGGCCGATTCGATCTACGGGGTGCGCCGCGGCATCGTGGAGGTGGTTGGCGAGACCGGGGAGAAACTCTGCTATCGCCCGGGCGAGCTGTTCAGTTATCAGGACATCGTCTGGCGCGATGGCATCTATCGCACCGACGCCCTGGCCCGTACTCCAGTCGAATTGCTGCGCCTCGATCGGCTGCGCTTCCTCAACCTCCTCCACAACCATCCCACCCTGGCGGTGCTGTTGATCAGCCAGCAGCACGAGCGGCTGCGGGAACAGCGCACCAGCGGCACCTGCTGCTACTGAAGGGCCCTCTGGTGCCCAGCCAGACCCTCAGCGGTCCAGCAGGAACAGCAGGCTGCGCACCACCTTGGCGGCCAGCACACTGCTGACGCCGGTCGGATCGAGCATCGGCGCCAGTTCCACCACGTCGGCGGCCACCAGGTTGTGGTGGCGCAACTCATCCACCAGGACCGCGAAATCACGCCAGAGGAAGCCGCCCGGTTCGGGGGTGCCCGTGCCGGCCATCACGGCGGGATCGAACCAGTCGAGATCCACGGTGAGATACAGGGGCTTGCCGCGCAGGGGCTTCAGCGCTTCGGTCATGCGCTCGATCGCCACCAGGCGGCCCGTCTGGCGCAGTTCGGCGAATTCCTCGCGGGTGCCGCTGCGGATCGCGATCTGCAGCAGCTGTTGACTGGGCAGCACCTCCAGGCAGCGGCGCATGGCGCAGGCGTGGCTGTGGTGGGCGCCGAGCCACGCATGGCGCAGATCGGCGTGAGCATCGAGCTGCACCAGCACCAGATCGGGGTGCTGCTCCGCCACCGCCGCCACCGCGCCGGAGCTGATCGAGTGCTCGCCGCCCAGCATCAGCGGCTTGAGGCCCAGGGCCAGCACTGTCTCTGTGGCCTGCTTCACGGCCTCCACCACGGGTTCCGGCGCACCGAAGGGGATGTCCACCGCGCCGAGGTCGGCGATGGCGAGCTCCTCCAGGTCGCGATCGAGCTGGGGGCAATAGCTCTCCAGCCCCGGACTCACCTCGCGGATGGCGGCCGGCCCGAAGCGGGTGCCGGGGCGGAACGAGGTGGTGCCGTCGTAGGGCACACCGAACAGGCCCACCCGGCAGCCGGCCGGATCGCGGCGGCTGGCCATGAAGATGGCGCCGTCACGGTCGAAGCAGGAGAGATCGGGGGCGGTGGCCACGGGGCTGGGCATGGGGGTCACGGCAAAACTGATCGACCTCGGCCTTCTGGTCAAGAGTGGCATGGCGCCCAAGCCCATGTCCCGGGTTTTTGAGGAAGTACTTGAACTCAATATTGCCCTGACCTACGCCTTCCTCTTCGTTCCGC
>JBEDAU010000213.1:0-3953 GCA_041177605.1 Cyanobacteriota bacterium
CGGTTGAGCTCCAGCATCAGCACGCGGATGTAACTGGCGCGCTTCGGCACCGGCACATCGGCCAGCCGCTCGGGGGCGTTGACCACGATCGCCTCGTAGAACATGCCGGCCGCGTAGTCCATACGGCTCACGTAGGGCACGAACATCACATTCGTGCGGCTCTCGGCGATCTTCTCCATGCCGCGGTGCAGGTAGCCGATCACCGGCTCGCAATCCACCACGTCTTCCCCGTCGAGGGTCACCACCAGCCGCAGCACCCCGTGCATCGAGGGGTGATGGGGGCCGAAGTTGACCACCATCGGCTCCGTGCGCGTCTCCAGCTGCGTCATGGGGGCCGAGGGCAACAGGCGTTGCTGGGGATCTTAGGAAGGCAGGGCCCGCTTTATGTCCGTGGTGGCGAAGTCTGAGCCAGTGGAGCCAGTGCCCTTGAACAGCAAGGGCGCTTTCAGGGCCATGACCAGGCCGTAGCTGAAGCAGTCGCCCAGGTTGAGCCCAGCCCGGTGCCGCCCCTTGCCGTAGCGGCGCCATCCCCCCAGGGCCCAGTGCACGTGCAGTTCTTCCAGCGGCACGGCCGTGATCGCAGCCCGGCTCAGCAGCAGATCCAGTTCGGCCTGGCCGGCTGGGCCGAGTTGCCGCTCCACCACAATTCGAGTCTCCAGCAGGGTGGCGGTGCAGAGGTGTCTGGGGCCCGGCTGCTTGAGGGCATCCACGAAGGCCAGGGCTCCGGATTCCACCTTGAGAATCGCCTGCAGGGCGGAAGTGTCGATCACCATGGGCTTCGCACCGGCAGGCCGTCGTCGTCGTAGAGCTCTGCCTGGAGCTCGGCGCTGCTGCGTTGATCCGGCCAGGGCAAACGCTTGAAGCGTTGCAGCAGCTCCCGCACTGTCGCTCCTGGCCTCGGCCTCCTGGGCGCCGCTCTCCACGCCGATGCGCTCCAGCTCGGCCCGCAGGGCCTGGCGCACCGCATCCGTAACAATGGTGGAACGCCGCGCCGCCAGCTCCAGGGCCATGACGTGGACCGCGGGGTCCTTGTTATTCATCCCCATGGCGGCACGGTAGATCCCATCTTTGATTCAGTCTTTTGCGGCTGCAGTGGTGTCGGCGGCCTGTTGTTCAGGCTCGCTCCAGCAGCTGGCCGGGCATGGCAGGAGAGGGCGATCATCCGGTTCCACCTCCGGGCGGGAGGCCAGCACCTGCTGGAGGGCGCCGATAGCCGATTGCGGCAGGCCCGTGGCCTGGCCCCTGAAAGGCCACCGGTGTGACACCCTGGATCAGACCCTGCTGTTCCAGTTCGCTCCAGCATCGGCAGGGCCCGCTGGAAATGGTCCCAGTGCTGGAGCCAGCAAGCGAGTGGGGCTGAGCGCACGCCTCGCGCCTCCGTGGGGATCAACCTCCGGATCTCATCGTTGATGAAGTTGATCAGAGCCGCATCGCCAGCCGCCTGGCTGCTTGGCAGAACCCCATCCAGCGCCTGAACATCGCCCAATGGTTCTGCCTGTTTCCGGCGGCGGTCGGTGAAGGGTCCGGGTCCGAGCTGGATACGCCCCACTGCCGGCTTGGCGGTTGGTTCTGCATGAGTCAGTAGTGATAGCGGAGCTGGGCGATGAGCAAGCTGCCGCCGTCGAGCTTGTAGACCATCCGATGTTCGTCGTTGATGCGCCTCGACCAGTAGCCGGAAAGGGAGTGGCGAAGCGGTTCAGGTTTGCCTGTTCCTTCGAATGGTGTGCGGCTGGTTTCCTTGATCAAGGCATGAATGCGCTGGAGCATCTTCCGATCCGTGGCTTGCCAGTGGAGATAGTCTTCCCAGGCCTGTTCCGCGAAGATCAGTTTCATTCCGCCAGAGCATGCTCCTGGCCATGGCCTGCCTCCAGGCTTTCGACTGCGTCCATCAGCCGGCGCGCATTGCGGGGCGAACGCAGCAGATAGGCGGTTTCCTCCAGGGCCTTGAAGTCGTCCAGCGACAGCATCACAACGGAGGGTTCGCCATTGCGGGTGATGATCAGGGCCTCATGGTCGGCGCAGACGCGCTTCATGGTCTGCGCCAGGTTGGCGCGGGCGGCCGTGTAGGAGATCGCATCCATGGCAGGCTCCAGTATCTGTACAGAATACTGTACGGGTGGCTGCGCCCGCGCGTGTGCTGCGATGTTGAGCGATGGCAGGAGCGTTGTCGCTCACTCCTCGATCGAGATCAATCGGCGGATCTCATCGCTCACAAAGCCGATCAGCGAGGGATTGCCCACGCCGGGGAGGGTGATCACGTCGTAGAGCTCATCGACGAGGCCCTCAAAGCGGATCCAGTGCACGGCATCGCCTGTGCGCAGGTCGACCACCTGGATGCCGCAGCGGGCGTCGACGTTGCGCTGGGTGAGGGCGTCGTCGAGGGGGGCCTCGTGGGGGCTGCCCTGATGCCAGCCTGTTCGGAGGCAGAGTATTCGTGCCCATTGCCGGCCCCGCCCCCCTTCTCCCATCAGCCCGTGCTGGCCGAGGCCGTGCTGGCGGGCCTGGCGCCGCTGGTGGAGCTGATGGCGGCGCAGCCCGGTGGTGGCGGCACGCTGATCGACTGCACCCTCGGCGGCGGCGGCCACAGCGCGCTGCTGCTGCAGGCCCATCCCGGCCTGCGCGTGGTGGGGCTGGACCAGGACCCGAGCGCCCGTGCCGCCGCCGCCGAGCGCCTCGCCCCGTTTGCCGATCGGGCCACGATCGTGGCCACCAACTTCGCCGATTACACCCCCGCCGAGCCGGCCGTGGCGGTGCTGGCGGATCTGGGGGTGAGCAGTCCGCAGCTGGATGTGGCGGCGCGGGGCTTCAGCTTCCGGCTGGCCGGCCCGCTCGACATGCGCATGAACCCCGAGGCCGGCGAAACCGCCGGGGAGCTGATCGACCGGCTCGATGAAACGGAGCTGGCCGACCTGATCTATGCCTACGGCGAGGAGCGGCTCTCGCGCCGCATCGCCCGCCGCATCCAGGAGCAGGGGCCCTGGGGGGATCTGGCCCAGCCCCGCAGCACCGCCGAGCTGGCCTACCTGGTGGCCGGTTGCTACCCGCCGGCGGCGCGGCGGGGCCGCATTCACCCGGCCACCCGCACCTTCCAGGCCCTGCGCATCGCCGTCAACGACGAGCTGGGGGTGCTGGATCGCCTGCTGGCGGCGGCGCCGGATTGGCTGCTGCCCGGGGGCCTGCTGGCGATCATCAGCTTCCATTCCCTGGAAGACCGGCGCGTCAAGACTGCCTTCCTCTCCGACGAGCGGCTGGAGCGGGTGACCCGCAAGGCAATCCAGGCCACGGCCGGGGAGGCCGATGCCAACCCCCGCAGCCGCAGCGCCCGGCTGCGGATTGCCCGGCGCCGGCCATGAGGGCGATCGACCTGCTCTGGTGGGCCGCCCTGCTGATCCAGCTGGCGGCCATCCCCGGCACGCTGCTGCCGGTGTTGCCCGGCCTGGTGCTGTTGCCGCTGGGCACGGGGCTCTGGCTGTGGGCCGTGGGCTGGAGTGCCGGCTGGCCCGCCTTCGCCCTGGCCTCGGCCCTGCTGGCCCTGGGCTGGGGCGCCGAGGCCCTGGGGCTGGTGCTCGGAGCGGCCAGGCTCGGGGCCAGCCGCTGGGCCTATCTCGGCGCCGGCCTCGGCCTGCTGGTGGGCCTGCTGGGCCTGCTGCCGGCCCTGCCGGTGGGCGGTCCGTTGCTCGGGGCCCTGGTGGGGCCGCTGCTGGGGGCCAGCCTGGCGGAGTTGCTGGCGACCGCGGCTCCAGCGGGCTGGTTACGCCTGGGCCGGGCCCTGCGGGTGGGCCTGGCGGTGGTGGCGGGCATGCTGGTGAGCCGGCTGGCCCAGGCCCTGCTGGCCCTGATCGGTGTCATCAGCTTTGTGCTGCTCAGCCGCTGAACCCGCGCGGCCGGCCGGCGCTCAGCCCAGCAACCCGGTGCGGTCTTCTGGGCCGAACAGCTGGCGGTAGGCGGCGGTG
>JBEDAU010000214.1:0-5454 GCA_041177605.1 Cyanobacteriota bacterium
CCTTTCTGGGTCTCACGGAGCCGGAGCTGGCCGACCGGCTGCCTTCCAGCACCGCCGACCTGGCGGCCCTCCATCCCGGGGCCTTCGATCCCGCCCAGGCCACGGCCTTCTACGAAGACACGGTGGGCACGGCCCATCTGCTGGACCTGGCCGCCTGGCATCTGGGCAGCGCCGATTACATCGCCGACACCCTGCGTCTCCAGCAGCGCTTTGCCCGCGGCCAGGTGCTCGACTTCGGTGGGGGCATCGGCAGCCACGCCCTGGCCGCGGCGGCCCTGCCCGAGGTGGAGGCGGTGTGGTTCGTGGATCTCAACCCCCACAACCGGGCGTTCGTGACGGCCCGCGCCGAGGCCCTGGGCCTGGCCGCCAAGCTGGGCTGCTTCCGTGATCTGGCCGATGCAGCCCTGCCCCAGCAGTTCGACACGATCGTCTGCCTCGACGTGCTGGAGCATCTGGCGGATCCGGCCGGGCAGCTGGAGGTGTTCGCCGAGCGCATGACTCCCACGGCCACGGCCCTGCTCAACTGGTATTTCTTCAAGGGGTTCGCCGGTGAATACCCCTTCCACTTCGATGATCCGGCCCTGGTGGAGGGCTTTTTCCGCACCCTCCAGAGTCGGTTCCTGGAGGTGTTTCACCCCTACCTGATCACCACCCGCGCCTACGGACTGCTGCGCTGAACGGGGCCCATACAAAAGCCGGCGGGGGAACGCCGGCTGATGGCTGCAGCACAGGGATGTGCTGCGCTGGAGGTGTTGGCGAGGGCCGCGATCAGCCCACGGCCACGTTGATGCGCTTGCGGCTGCGCAGGCCGCGCTTGATGGTGTCGAAGCTCACCACGCCGTCCACCAGGGCGAAGAGGGTGTCATCGGAGCCGCGGCCCACGTTGACGCCGGGAAGCACGGACGTGCCGCGCTGGCGGATCAGGATCGAGCCGGCGCTGACGCTCTCGCCGCCGTAGCGCTTCACACCGAGGCGCTTGGAATTCGAATCACGACCGTTGCGGGTGGAACCTGTGCCTTTCTTGTGGGCCATGGGGAGATGGAGGAGAGGAAGGGGGGAGAGAAGCTTGGCGAGGCTGCTGGCAACCGGAGCGGTGCCGGGCGGTTGCTCAGCCGATGGCCTTGCCGTTCACGCTGATCGACTGGACCATCACCCGGGTGAGCTCCTGGCGGTGACCGTTCTTACGGCGGGTCTTCTTCTTGGGGCGCATCTTGTAGACGATCACCTTGGGGCCACGGCGATGGGCCATCACCTTGAGCTCCACGCTGGCGCCCTTGACGTAGGGCTGGCCAAGGGTGGCTGCCTTGCCGTCGTTGACCAGGAGGACGTTCTCCAGGGTCACCGTGGCATCCACGTCGGCGGTGAGACGGTCGAGGTCGTAGTAACGGTTGGGCTGCAGCCAGAACTGCTGGCCGGAAGCCTCGACGATGGCGTAGGGGGCGGAAGCGCTGGTAGAGGCGCTGTCAGCGGCGGTGGCGCTCGCGGCGGGGGACGAACTCATGGCGGCAGGGGCGTGGTCAGGCAGGCGTGGCGAAGTTGGTTTTCCGATCATCCGGGGACTGACCCGTTGCGGGAACGACACCCTTCGCGCAGGCGCCATTGGCCTGACGCACACAAATGGAAGACAAACAACGATCTTCCGGTTTCGGCCGCCCTTTCGTCAACATTTGGGGGCCATTGGCGCGGTCCATGACCGAGCGTGAAGCGGATCACAGCCCTCCGGCTCCCAGTGCGCCGGCCCTCGCCGTGGCGTCCCTGATCAGGGACCCTCGCCTGTTCGCCGCCTGTGAGCGCTGGCTCGAGGGCGGCCGTGCCCAGCTGCTGCCCCTCGCGGTGGCCCCCGATCCCCTCGGCCAGCTCGAGGCCCGACGCGACGACGTCGATGCCCTGCTGCTGGAGCGGGGCGTGCTGTCGGCGGCGGAGCGGGAGGTCCTGCGGACCAGCGGACCGCTGCTGCCCGCGGTGGTGATCGGGGAGGTGAGCGGCATCACCGAGCTGCACCGCGCCGAGGTGCATCTGCCGCCCGACCAGCTCGAGCAACTCAGCTACAGCCTCGATGCGGCCGTCTCCCGCTTTCTGCGCCATGGCCCCGGCGCCGATGGGGCGACGCCGGCCGGCACCGGCGAGGCGGTGGGGGCCGAGACGCCGGAGCGCTGGAAGCTGGCCAACCGGCTCAAGGACCGGCTGGGCTTCCTGGGGGTGTTCTACAAGCGGGATCCCTCCAGGTTTCTGCGCAACCTGCCGGCTACGGAGCGGGAGGACCTGCTGCGCTCCCTGCAGCGCACCTACCGCGACCTGCTGCTGAGCTACTTCCGCGATCCAGCCGCCGCCAACCAGGCCCTGGAGAGCTTCGTCAACACCGCCTTCTTCAGCGATCTGCCGATCACCAAAACCGTTGAGATTCACATGAATCTGATTGACGGCTTTGCCACGCAGCTCAAGCTGGAGGGGCACAAGGTGGAGTTTCTCCAGGACTACCGGCTGACCCTGCTCGACGTGATGGCCCACCTCTGTGAGATGTATCGCCGCTCGATTCCGCCTGATGCGCCGATCTCGAGCTTGCCACAGGCGACCAATTCCGAATCATTTCTGGCCTGACTGGAGACCTGAGCGATGTCACCCCGCAAGACTTACATTCTCAAGCTCTATGTGGCCGGCAACACGCCCAATTCGATGCGGGCGCTGAAAACCCTGCGCAACATCCTGGAAACGGAGTTTCAGGGGGTCTATGCCCTCAAGGTGATCGATGTGCTCAAGAATCCCCAGCTCGCCGAAGAGGACAAGATTCTGGCAACGCCGACCCTGGCCAAGATCCTGCCGCCCCCGGTGCGGCGGATCATCGGCGACCTCAGCGACCGGGAGCGGGTGCTGATCGGACTCGATCTCCTCTATGAGGAGCTCACCGAGGAGGAGCTGCTGGCGGATGGGGCGCCCTCCGCTGGGCCGCCCTCCGCCGATCGCCCGATTGACGCCACCGACACCCTGTCGGGGCCCGGTCCCGGATAGGTTGCCGGGGAGCCTGGGCTCCCGCGCATTTCTCTGTTTGCCCGTTGTTTTTCCCTGCCGTTCATGACGGAAACCAGCTCCCCATCCTCTTCGCTGCTGCAGGTGCAGAAGCTGCCCACCGGGATCGAGGGATTTGATGACGTCTGCCACGGTGGCCTGCCGATCGGTCGCTCCACCCTGATCAGCGGCACATCGGGCACGGGCAAGACCGTATTGTCGCTGAACTTTCTTTATAACGGAATTCTTCAATATAATGAGCCAGGGATATTTGTGACTTTTGAGGAGTCGCCACTGGATATCCTGCGGAACGCGGCCAGTTTTGGCTGGAATCTGCAGGAGCTGGTGGAGCAAGATAAGCTCTTCATCCTTGATGCCTCGCCGGATCCTGAGGGGCAGGACGTGGCCGGTAGCTTTGATCTTTCAGGCTTGATCGAGAGGATTAATTACGCAATTCGCAAATACAAGGCGCGCCGGGTCGCGATCGATTCGATCACGGCTGTTTTTCAGCAATACGACGCGGTTTCGGTTGTGCGCCGTGAGATCTTCCGCCTGATCGCCCGGTTGAAGGAGATCGGCGTCACCACCGTGATGACCACCGAGCGCATCGATGAATATGGGCCGATCGCCCGCTACGGGGTTGAGGAGTTCGTTTCCGACAACGTGGTGATCCTGCGCAATGTGCTGGAAGGGGAGCGCCGCCGTCGCACGGTGGAGATCCTCAAGTTGCGCGGCACCACCCACATGAAGGGGGAGTTCCCTTTCACGATGGGCAGCCATGGCATGAGCGTGTTCCCGCTTGGGGCCATGCGACTCACCCAGCGCAGCTCCAACGTGCGGCTCAGCTCCGGGGTGCCGAAGCTCGATGAGATGTGCGGCGGCGGCTTCTTCAAGGATTCGATTATCCTGGCCACCGGCGCCACCGGCACCGGCAAGACTCTGCTGGTCTCCAAGTTCATCGAAGACGCCTGCCGCAGTAAGGAGCGGGCGATTCTGTTTGCCTACGAGGAATCCCGGGCCCAGTTGTTGCGCAACGCCACCAGCTGGGGCATCGACTTCGAGCAGATGGAGCAGGACGGACTGCTCAAGATCATCTGTGCCTATCCCGAGTCGACCGGGCTTGAGGATCACCTGCAGATCATCAAGACCGAGATCAGCCAGTTCAAGCCTTCGCGCATGGCCATTGATTCCCTGTCGGCCCTGGCGCGCGGGGTGAGTCACAACGCCTTCCGCCAGTTTGTGATCGGGGTGACCGGTTATGCCAAGCAGGAGGAGATTGCCGGCTTCTTCACTAATACGTCTGAGGAGTTCATGGGGAGCCACTCGATCACCGATTCCCATATCTCCACCATCACCGACACCATCCTGTTGCTCCAGTACGTGGAGATCCGCGGTGAGATGGCCCGGGCTCTGAACGTGTTCAAGATGCGGGGCTCCTGGCACGACAAGGGAATCCGCGAGTTTGTGATCACCAGCAACGGACCGGAAATCAAAGACTCGTTCTCCAATTTTGAGCGGATTATCTCCGGCGTTCCCCATCGGGTCACCACCGATGAGCGCAGCGAGCTCTCCCGCATCGTGCGCGGGGTGGATGCTGACTGACGGGGTTTCACAGGTTCAATCCGCCCTGCTCCAACCCGTTCAACCCGCCAGGGGTTCCTACGGGCTGGGCAGGTGTGCTGCAGGGCGCAGGGCCGTGCCCTGCCGCTCGGCCAGCAGGCGCAGTTCGTCGCCGTCGGCATGCTCCAGGGGCAGGTCGAACCAGAAGGTGGTGCCCACCTCCGGCTCGCTCACCATCTGCACCCGGGTGCCGTGTTTCTCGAGAATGCCACGCACGATCGACAGGCCCAGGCCGGTGCCGGCTTCGGTGTGCACGGCGTTCTCCACCCGGTAGAAGCGCTCGAAGATGCGATGTTGATCGGCCGCGGCGATGCCGCAGCCGGTGTCGGCGATTTCGATCCGCAGCCGGGGCAGCGGTGAGCTGATCGCACAGCTGGGGTGCTCGGGGGTTTCCTCCGGGGGAGGCAGCAGCGGGCACTGGTCGGGCCAGGGATAGGCACGAACCATCAGCTGGCCTCCCTGGGGCGTGAACTTGAGTGCGTTGCCCACCAGGTTGTCGAAGACCTGCAGCAGCAGGTCCCAGTTGGCCAGAACCCGCGGCAGCTGGGGCTCCACCTGATGGATCAGGCTCACGCCCTTGTCCTCCGCGTTGAGCCGGTAGGTGCGCAGGGTCTGCTCGATCGCCGGTGCCACTTCCACCGGTTCGAAGCTCCACTGCCGGTCGGATTCGAGCCGGGAGAGGTCGAGCACGTCGTTGACCAGGCGGGTGAGTCGATCGGTCTCGGCATTGGCGATGCCGAGGAACTCGCGCTGCTCCTCCTCGCTGAGCTGGTCGCCGAGGTCGTGGAGCGTCTCCACATAGCTCTTGATGTTGAACAGCGGCGTGCGCAG
>JBEDAU010000215.1:0-2810 GCA_041177605.1 Cyanobacteriota bacterium
GGAGAACGGCCGGGTGCTGCACAGCTGGCCCGTGGCCATCGGCGATCCGAACACCCCCACCCCCACCGGCCGCTTCGCGGTGCAGAACAAGGTGGTGAATCCGCTCTACCAGAGCACCCGCAGCGGCAAGATCAACACCAAGAGCGGGCCCCAGGCTCCGCTGGGAGATCGCTGGATCGGCTTCAAGCAGAGCGGCCCCAACCAGTACGGCATCCATGGCACCCCCGATGCCTGGGCCTGGACCGTCACCTCCCGCGCCGCCGTCTCCAACGGCTGCGTGCGCATGCTTACCCCCCACGTGCGCCAGTTGTTCGAGCTGGTCGACGTGGGAACCCCGGTGATCGTGCAGCGCTGAGCGCCGCGATCGGAAAACATTCTGCAGATCCGCTCCAGGGTCAGTGGATGGGGCGAATTGATCCTTACGGTGGTGCCACTTCAGGCCTGCGTGAGGCCAGCCCCCGTCGCCGCCCGATGCCGTCCCCTGCCCCAGGTCCCACCACCGGTCATTCCGCCCCCTCAAACGTGGATGCGGCCTGTCCGGGTGCGGCTCTGCCCTGCGGCGGATCGAGCACCACGTTGAAGTGGGGCTGCGATGGCGAGCTCTCCGAGCTGGATCGCGACCGAATCCTCAGGCGGCTGGCTGCTGCGGACCCCATGGCCCGCCATCTGGATCTTCCGCACCAGCCCCACTCTGCCCAGGCTCACCAGGGCCAGGGCTATCCGGCTCAAGCCCACCCGGGGCAGCTGCGCAGGCCTTCGGCCTGAGTTCCAGCTCCCCTTCGGCCGGGTTGAGCTGGCTGGTCCAGCGGCGGGCCAGGGCCCGGGCCATGCCATCCCGACTGGCGAGTCCGCAGAGCTGCTGCACCGCCAGGCCGCCGCTGGGCAGGCCATGGGGAAGGCTGGCCGCCCCGCCTGAGGGCAGGGTGAACACCGGCACCTGGCGCAGGCCATTGGGGGTGAGCTGATCCTCGAGCTGGGCCAGGTGGGCGTTGGCCGCCAGCCACACCAGATCGGAGCGACGGCAGTCCTTGAGCGGCAGGTCGTCGCCGGGCTGGCCGCTCTGGCTGCTGAGGGCCCGCTGCAGATCCGGCAGGGTCACCAGCCCCATCACCCAGCTGCCCTCCGCCACCAGCAGGCAGTGGCAGCGCGCCTCCACCAGCTGCTGCAGGGCCTGGCGGGCCGGCATGTCGCCGGCCAGCACCAGCGGCGCCTCCGGTTCGAAGGCCTCCTGCACCGGCACGGCGGCCAGCTGCAGCCGCCGCCGCTCCTCCACCGGATCGGGCCCCAGCAGGCCCGGATCATGGATGCCCTGCCAGCGCTCCACCAGGGCCGCGCTCAGTCCGGCGGCCGCCATCAGCGGCAGCACGATGCGGATGTCGTGGGTGAGCTCGAACAGCAGCAGCAGGGCCGTGAGCGGAGCCCGGGCACTGCCCGCCAGCACCGCCGCCATGCCCACCATGGCGTAGGCCGGCGGTTCGGCGATCGGCAGGCCCAGCCCCCCCTGCCCCAGCAGCTGGCCGTAGCAGTTGCCCAGCACGGCACCGAGAAACAACGACGGCGCGAAGCCGCCCCCGACAAAGCCGGTGGCATTGCTCACGGTGGTGGCCAGCAGCTTGACCCCCAGCAGCAGCAGCAGGGCCAGCAGCGGGATGCCGCCGTCGCTGCCGAGCAGGGCCTCGATCGTGTCGTAGCCCACCCCCAGCACCTGGGGAAAGACCAGCGCCATCAGGCCCACGCTCAGGCCGCCCAGGGCCGTGGGCAGTCCCGGTGGCAGCAGGGCCAGCAGCCGCTGCAGCCGCTCACTGCGGCCCAGTCCCAGCAGGCTCACCAACAGCCACGACATGACGCTGGCCAGCACCCCCAGACCCAGGTAGAGCGGAAGCTCCCAGGGGGATCGCACCTCATAGGCCGGCAGCCTCAGGATCGGGGCATCGCCCAGCACCAGCTGGGTGACCAGGCTGGAGGCCACAGCGGCGACCAGCACCGCCCGCAGGCTGGGGCGGCCCTGGATCGCACTGAAACTGCCCTCAAAGGCAAAGAACACCCCGGCGATCGGCGCCTTGAAGCCGGCGGCCAGGCCCGCCGCTACCCCCGCCGCGACCAGGGCCTTCTGGCTCTGGGGGGCCAGGCCGCCCCGCAGGGCCACCCACAGGCCGAGATTGCCACCGCTCTCCACGCTGGGCCCCTCAGGCCCAAGGGATGCGCCGCTGCCCAGACTCAGGGAGGCCCCCAGCAGGCGGCGCCAGGGCAGCAGCGGCCGGGGCTCGGCGGCGCCGTCGGCCATGGCCATCAGGCTGGGCAGCCCCGGCCCCAGCTCGCCGCCATAGCGGCGCAGCAAGCCCACCGCCAGGCCGCCGAGGGTGGGCAGCACCACCACCGGCCAGAGGCTGAGCCACTCCGGCAGCGACGAGCTGGGCAACGGCGGCGGCTCCGGTGCCGCCGGTGGTGGGGGCAGGAACCCCAGCCCCCCGAGCCCCACCTGCAGCAGGGCTTTCAGCGGGGTGCCGCTCTCCGGCGGCAGCGGCGGCAGCGGCGGCAGCGGGGGTGGCGGCTCGGGCGAGCCGGCCCGGCCCACCTGGAACAGCAGCTCCACCACCGGGCCGAACAGGCCGTTGTTGATGAAGCCCAGCAGTTCATGGAAGCCCACCACCGCCAGGCCGGTGAGCACGCCCACCAGGGCCGCCCAGGCCAGCAGGCTCCACTGGAAGGGCAGAACGCCGGGATCGGGCTCAGGCTTCGGGCCGGACGCTGGCAAAGATCTCCTCCAGGATCTCTCCGGCGCCCTGGGCCCGCAGCGTGTGGGCCAGGGC
>JBEDAU010000216.1:0-4781 GCA_041177605.1 Cyanobacteriota bacterium
GGTGCACAAGGGCAACATCATGAAATTCACGGAAGGAGCCTTCCGCGACTGGGGCTACGAGCTGGCCACCACCGAGTTCCGCGCCGACTGCGTGACCGAGCGCGAGAGCTGGATCCTCGACAACGCCGACCGCAATCCCGGGCTGAGCATCGAAGCCAACGCCCGGATGGTGGATCCCGGCTACGACGCTCTTACTCCGGAGAAGAAGGAGGCGATCTGCGCCGAGGTGAAGGGGGTGCTCGATGCCATTGGCGGCAGCCACGGCAGCGGCAAGTGGAAGGCGATGGTGATGGTCGACGACCGCATCGCCGACAGCATCTTCCAGCAGATCCAGACCCGCCCAGCCGACTACTCGATCCTCGCCACCCTCAACCTCAACGGCGACTACATCTCCGATGCAGCGGCCGCTGTGGTGGGTGGCCTGGGCATGGCCCCCGGCGCCAACATCGGCGACAACGCCGCCATCTTCGAAGCCACCCACGGCACCGCGCCGAAGCACGCCGGCCTGGATCGGATCAACCCCGGTTCAGTGATCCTCAGCGGCGTGATGATGCTCGAATACATGGGCTGGCAGGAAGCCGCCGACCTGATCACCGCCGGCCTCAGCGCTGCCATCGCAGGCCAGGAGGTCACCTACGACCTGGCCCGCCTGATGGAGCCGCCCGTGGAACCGGTGAGCTGCAGCGGCTTCGCCGACGCCGTGATCCGCCACTTCGGCGGCTGATGACACTGCCCGGCCTACCTGCTGGGGGCACCGACCCCTGCGTGCACTGCGGCTTCTGTCTGCCCACCTGCGCCAGCTACCGGGTGCTGGGCACGGAGATGGACTCGCCGCGGGGTCGGATCCATGCGCTCAAGGCGATTGAGGCCGGCGAGCTGGTGCTGGATGCGACCGTGGCCCAGCACTTCGACAGCTGCCTGGGTTGCTTCGCCTGCGTCACGGCCTGCCCCTCGGGCGTGCGCTACGACACCTTGATTGAGGCCACCCGGCCGCAGCTCAACGCCCCGGAGCTGCGCAGCCCGACCCAGCGGGCCTTCCGCCGGCTTCTGTTTGCCCTGCTGCCCTATCCCCGCCGCCTGCAGGCCCTGCTGGCCCCAATGCGGGCCTATGCCGGCACGCCCCTGCAGGCTCTGCTGCGCCGCAGTCGACTCCCCCGCCTGCTGGGCCCGCAGCTGGAGGCGATGGAGCGGCTGTTGCCGCCCCTGGCGCCGGAGGCCTTCCAGCGCACCTGGCCCCTGGTGGTGCCGGCCCAGGGGGCCCGCCGGGCCCGGGTAGGACTGCTCCTGGGCTGCGTGCAACGGCTGTTTGACCCCCAGGTGAACGCCGCGGCCATCGCGGTGCTGGCGGCCAATGGCGTGGAGGTGGTGATCCCCCCCGATCAGGGCTGCTGCGGAGCGGTGACCCACCACCAGGGGGAGCTGGAGCAGACGCGCCAGCTGGCGACGGCCGTGATCGACAGTTTCGCGGCCGTAGTGGGGCCGGGGCGGCCGGCCGGCGCGGAGCCCCTGGATGCGGTGCTGGTGGCAGCCTCCGGCTGCGGCCATACCCTCAAGCATTACGACGCGATCCTGGCCCAGGAGCCCGCCTGGGCGGCCCGCGGCCACGCCTTTGCCGCCCAGGTGCAGGATGTGCACCAATTCCTGCAGGGGCTGGGCCTGAGTGCAGAGTTCCGCAGCCGCCTGGCCCCGCTGACCCACCCGGACGGCACCCTCGCCAGCGCCGATCAACCCCTCACTGTGGCTTATCACGACGCCTGCCACATGCTCCACGGGCAGGGCATCGCCGCTGAGCCCCGCGCCCTGCTTGCCGCCATCCCCCACCTGCGCCTGCGGGAGGCGGTGGAAGCCGGGGTGTGCTGCGGCAGCGCCGGGATCTACAACCTGGTGCAGCCCGACGAGGCCGCTGCCCTGGGCCGGATCAAGGCAGCCGATCTGGCCGGCACCGGGGCCGAGCTGGTGGCCAGCGCCAACATCGGCTGCACCCTGCAGATCCGCCGCCACCTGGACGAGGGCGATTTCCCCCAGGCCGTGCTGCACCCGCTGCAGCTGCTGGAGCGGAGCTGGCGGGCCGGACAGGGTCGGGCCTGAGCTCTGCGATGAGCGCAGCCGGGGCGATTCCCCCGGCTGCTCACACCACCACGCTGCCGTTGTCGCCGCGATCGAGCAGGGCGGTCTCGAAGGCCTGCAGCCGGGGCAGGGCGGTGGGGTCGGGACCCCCGTAGAGCCGCGGGGTCTGACCGCTCTGATCGAGCACCCGCCGCACCTCGGCAGTGCTGATGCCGGCCAGGTCGCGCTGGCTCTCGAGGGCCAGCACGGCGGCGATGCCCACGCCCACCCCCACGCCCACGTTGTGCTCCACGATCCGGCCGGCGGAGGCGGCGTAGCCCTCAAAGCCGGAGGCCGGACTCACCACCGCCACGTTGGGTACATCGGCGAGCAGGGCATGGCCGATGCCCACGTTGAACAGGGGCATGGGGAAATGGGTGTCGCGGATCCCGAAGCCGCCTGCCCGCTGATCGAGACCGCGGATGCCGCCGCGGATGTCGAAGTGGTAGCCGAAGCTCGCCAGGCCCTCGCTGGCCGGCACCCCGCCTGCCAGCATCTGGCTGCCGCTGATCGGGGCCACCGCCCTGCTGACGTTGCCGGCGTGGCGGATGTAGAGCTCGGGCGCCAGCGGCACCGCTGAGGCACCGAGGCTGGCGAACCACTCCTGCACCCGGGCCGCCTCCACCTGCATGGCAGCGGTGGGACGGGCCCCCGCCATGGCCAGGCCATCGGCTTCGGCGGCATCCACGGCGAACAGCAGGGCGTTCCAGAGCAGCCGGTCACCGGGCAGTCGGGCGATGTTGCCCTTGTCGAGCAGCACCCCGGCCTGCTCCAGGGACAAGGGCAGTCCCCGGAAGGCGTGAAAAGCCACTGACAGGGCGGGCGAGCGGATGTCGATGTAGTCGCTGCCCAGATGAAACGCCCGCGGCTGGCCCGAGCCATCCACCATGTCGGCCCGCAGGCGGGCGGCCCGGCCCGGATCCCCTGCCGCGGCGCTGAGCAGCCAACCCTGGGCCTCCGTGTCGCCGGGGTTGAGGAAGCGGCGGTGGTAGGCCGCCTCGATCTGTCCCAGGCGGGCCGGGCTCAGGCCGCGGGTCTCGAACACCACGGTCACCGCCAGCTCCGCGTCGGGCAGCCCGAAGCTGGCGAATCCCGGCCGCCAGGCCGCCCCGGCCGCCCGGGCCAACTGGGCGTTCACGGTGGCGTCGATGAACTGCCCGGCAGCAAACCGCTCGCCGTTGCCAAGCTCAATCGCCTCCAGCCGATTGGCCTGCCGCCGGGTGCCCACCAGCGCAGCAGCGGAGAGCAGGTCCACGCCGGCGCTGCGCCGCAGCCGATCCAGAGCGGCGCTGGCCCGCTCTGGATCGAGGGCGATCGTGTCGACGCCTGCCTCTCGCAGCAACTCCCCATACAGGGCCGGGGGGTCGCCGAAGGTGGGCAGCCCGAGCCGCTGCCGCACGGACGCCGCGATCTGGCTGCGGTCGAGGTAGGCCAGCCGGCCCCGCACCAGATGTCCTCCCAGGCCCTGGTCGGCCGGGCCTGGGGAGATCAGCAGCACCCGCGGCGGGCGGCCCCGGCGGCGCTGCTGCCGGGCTGCCGCCACCGCCGCCAGCACACCGGGCACCTCATCCCCGAAGACGACCAGGTCGTAGCGGCGTTCCTCGGCCATCAGCCCACCAGCCCCAGGGCTCGCAGGGTGAGCGGTCCGGCGATGCCATCCACCAGCAGTCCCCGGGCCCCCTGCAGGGAGCGCACGGCCAATTCCGTGCGGGACCCGAACACGCCATCGAAGCGGCCATCGGCATCCTGGAGCCGCACCTGGGCCTCCCGTTCCAGCGCCACCTGCAGCGCCATCACATCGTCACCGCGCTGGCGCGGACTCTGCAGCCGCAGCAGCCGCTGCAAGCCCAGGGAGAAGCGCGTGCCGATGCCCACCACCCCGTCGACTGCCAGGCCGCGGCGACCCTGCCATTGCCGCACGGCGGCCTCGGTCAGCGGCCCGAAGCTGCCATCCACCACCAACTGGGCGCCCTCCCGGTTGAGCGCCCGCTGCAGGGCACTCACATCCGAGCCCACCAGCCGGGGGGTGGTCAGCCTCAGGTTGCGGACCACCACCTGTTGATCGCCACTGGGCGGGCTCTGCAGCCCCGGGCGGGGCGCCGCCGGCGAGAGGGGGCGCAGCTCGCCGGTGCTGGCGTCATAGGCCACCTGCAGCAGGTCCGCCATGCGGAACACCCCCTGCACCGCCCCGAGCTGGGGCGAAAATCCCGGGTTGGCCAGCAGCGAGATGCGGCTGCCCTCGATGGCCCGATGAAACACCTCCGCCACAATCCGGCCGCCCACAGCTCCCAGTCGCCCCGTGCCGGGTTTGCCGTTGATCAGATTGAGCGAGGCCTCCCGCAACACGTAGAACCAGAGGGGCGTGTGGGTGGCGAGGAAATCCTGCTGGGCCGGGCTCAGGGCGCCGAATTCCGTACCGAGGATCTCGGTACGGCTGAGGGGCGTGATCTGCTCACCGCTGCGGCCCACGTCCCCCAGGGCGGCGTTGATCGCTGCCACCAGTTCCTGCCCCGTCGCCAGCGACACCATCCGGCCACGCACGAGGTTGCGGAAGGCCAGGTTGCGGCGTTTGTCGTTGGGCGGGATCTGGGGACCGGAGGGATTGCGGGCACCGAACGATCCCAATGGCAGGTCTTTGAGGGGGTCGGTGAGACGGATGTCCAGGGGGCGGGCGA
>JBEDAU010000217.1:0-4700 GCA_041177605.1 Cyanobacteriota bacterium
GCGGTGGTGGGGGCCTGGGAAGAGCGCGGGGCCATGGCTGGTGGCGAGGCGAGGCGTGGCGTGGCGTGGTGTGGTGCCCGCGGGGGCGATGGGGCCATCCTCTGGCCGGTTGGGTGCCGGCGTGAACTTCCTCGGACTTTGTTCCGATTCCCGTGTGGTTTGATCACAGTGGGCGTCTCCGGGCCCTGACCGTTGCCCGCCAGCCGCCTCCGATCGACCGCTCGCTCCCGATGGCCCGCAAGCAACGGCTCGATCTGGCGCTCGTCGAGCGGGGGCTGGCCGCCAGCCGTCAGCAGGCCCAGCAGCTGATCCGGGCCGGTCGCGTGCGCTGGGGTGACCGGGTGCTCGACAAGCCGGGCACCGACGTGACGCCCGAGCAGGTATTGGCGGTGGAGCAGCCCCCCCGTTTCGTGTCGCGCGGCGGCGAGAAATTGGCCCGCGCCCTCGACGCCTTCCCGATCCCGGTGGCCGGCAGGGTTTGCCTCGATGGCGGCGTCTCCACCGGCGGCTTCACCGACTGCCTGCTGCAGCACGGCGCCAGCCGTGTGTATGGCATCGATGTGGGCTACGGCCAGACCGCCTGGAGCCTGCGCAGCGATCCCCGCGTGGTGCTGCGCGAGCGCACCAACCTGCGCCACCTCACCCCCGAGCTGCTCTACGGGCCCGAGGATCCCCGGCCCGATCTGGCGGTGGCGGATGTGTCGTTCATCGCCCTGGCGCTGGTGCTGCCGGCCCTGCTCGACCTGCTGGCGCCGGCCAGCCCCGCCGACCTGGTGCTGCTGGTCAAACCCCAGTTCGAGGTGGGCAAGGCGCGGGTGGGCAAGGGTGGCGTGGTGCGCGACCCGGCCGCCCATGCTGACGCCATTGCCGGCGTGATCGCCGCCGCCACTGCCCTGGGCCTGGAGGCCTGGGGGGTGGTGGCTTCACCGATCACCGGCCCCGCCGGCAACCATGAATATCTGCTCTGGCTGCGGCGGGGCCACGGGGCGCCGCCAGAGCCAGGCACCACGCCCGCCCAGATCGGGGCCCTGGTGGCCAGCACGCTGACCGCCAGGGCCCCGGAGCCCGCCTGAGGGCGCGGGGAACCTCAGATGGCGCCGGCGTCGCGGTCGCCGGTGCGGATCCGGATCACCGCGTCGATCGTGCTCACGAAGATCTTGCCGTCGCCGATCTCGCCGGTGCGGGCGGCGTCCTGGATCGCAGTGATCACCGTGTCGACCTTGCCGTCTTCCACCACGATCTCCAGCTTGAGCTTCTGCAGGAACTCCACCGTGAACTCCGAGCCGCGGTAGCGCTCCACCTGGCCCTTCTGGCGCCCGAAGCCCCGCACCTCGCTCACGGTCATACCCACGATGCCCGCATTCACCAGCGCGATCTTGACGTCTTCGAGCTTGAAGGGACGAATGATGGCCTCGATTTTTTTCATGGCAGCAGCTGGGCTGGTGGGGATGGGCTGGGGGGAGTCTCTCAGGAAATCCCGATGCGTTGCACCAGGTCAAGGGATGACCTGGACCCCTGAAGCCGGGGCCTGGGTGCCTTCGGCCGGGATCGCACCATTAGGCCCGAGCCCTGTGCCCCCTGTCGTAGCGGTTGCTACCGGGGCCTCGGGCCGCTGGGGAATGGCAGGCGCTGCCTAGGATCGCCCTTTGGTTTCGCCGCGCCCATGACCCTCGCCGAGCAGACGCGCACACCGCTCTACGGCGAGAGGGCCATTGCGGAGGCCGCGCTGATCTGTTTCGACAATCCCCGGCCCGGGCGCCCCTACGAGGTGGTGATCACCCTGCCGGAGTTCACCTGCAAGTGTCCGTTCTCGGGCTATCCCGATTTCGCCACCCTGCGCCTGCTCTACCAGCCGGGGCCGCGGGTGATGGAGCTCAAGGCGATCAAGCTCTACGTGAACAGCTACCGCGATCGCTCGATCTCCCATGAGGAGGTGGCCAACCGCATCCTCGACGACTTCGTGGCTGCCTGCGAGCCGGTGTGGATGCAGCTGGAGGCCGACTTCAATCCCCGCGGCAATGTGCACACCGTGGTGCGGGTGAGCCACGGCAGCCGCCAGCCCTGCTGACCAGCCCGGCTCAGAGCTCGGTTTCAGAGCTCGGCGAGCAGCTCCGGCAGCTCGCGGGCGAAGGCGGTGAGGTTGCGGTTGCAGAGACCGGCCACGTGCAGTTGACCGGCCTCCACCACCGCCCAGAGCTGGCGGGTGGCGATCAGGCTCAGCCCTCCGCCCAGCAGGGCAATGGCGAAGCCCCCATACACCAGCGGCACGCCCGGGTCGCGCTTGAGCAGGATGCCGCTGGCGGGCAGCACACCCGCCACCTTCACCGGCAGGTCTTTCACCGTGCCGGCCTCGCCGCCCACCGGCAGCTGCACCAGCAGCTGGCCGTCGGCGCCGTACACATCCACCGGGCCCTGCTCGCTGCTGAGGCTGAGCAGCACCGGCTCGCTGCCATCCGGGCGGGTGGGCAGCACCAGGCCCCACACCTGCTCGCCCAGCTGTGGGAAGGCCTGCAGCGGCAGCTGCAGCACCGGACTGCGGCCCAGCTGCACTTCGATCGCGGCCAGGGCCCAGTCGGCCTGGTAAAGGGTGATGCCGCGGAAGCGCAGCGGGTGATTCACGCTGATCTCGGCGGCCTTGAGCAGCGGCGCGCCCTCGCCGCCGTCGCCCTCCAGCAGCCGCAGCCGGGAGCTGAACTGCTCCGGCCGGCCGGCCGGGTCGCGCTGCACGGCGAAGCCATCGAGGGCCAGGGTGAGCTGGCTGTGGCCCCGGCTGTCGAGCAGCTCCAGGCTGTGGCCCGGCGCCAGGAACTGCTCCTGCCGCTGGCCCCCCAGGCTGCCCCAGGCGGCCCCCAGCATCAGCACCACCAGGCCGGCGTGCACCAGCAGCGGCCCCAGACGGCCCAGCAGGCCGCGCCGGGCCGCCAGGCGGGAGGGCCCCGCCGCGTGCCCACTGCCCTCAACCACGGCTGGCCGCTGGATCTGCCAGCCCTGCTGGCGCAGCCGCAGCTCCAGGGCTTCGAGTTGCGCTTCGGCGCCGCCGCCGGCCCCGTCGGGCAGGGTTTCGGCCACGCTGAGCTTGCTGAGCTGGCGGGCCGAGCGGTAGTCGATCCAGCGCAGGGCCGCCCGCAGGGCCGGCCACTGCCGCCGCCAGCTGCACAGCAGCAGCGACAGGGCCAGCCAGGCCATCAGGGCCAGGAACCAGCCGCTGGAATACACGTGATCGAGCTGCAGGGCGAGCACCCCATCGCCACGCAGCACGCCCAGCCAGGGGCTGGCGTCGTAGAGCTGGTGGTAGAGGCCCTCGGGTTCCCGCTGGGGAATCACCGTGCCGATGCCGCTGGCCACGGCGATCAGCAGCAGCAGGCCGATCGCCAGGCGCAGGTCGGAGATCCAGGCCGCCAGGCGGCCCAGCAGCTGCAGGGGAGAGGCAGGGGTGACGGCCACAGTGCGCTCAGCTCCAGTTGGCCACCAGGGTGAGCACGCCGGTGGTGACCAGCACCACGCCGCTGATCGGCGGCACCCACTGGCCCACCGCCCGCAGGCGCAGCAGGCCCGGCAGGCTGGCGGCGGCGGTGCCGGCCAGCAGCAGCGGCACCACCTGTCCGGCCCCGAAGCTGGTGAGCAGCACCATGCCCACCAGGGGCCGCCCGTGCTGGGCCATCCAGCCCAGCAGCACGGCCAGCACGGGCGTGGTGCAGGGGGTGGCCGCCAGGCCGAAGGCCAGGCCCGCCGCCAGGGGGGCCAGCGGCGCCGGCACCCGCTGGCGCCAGAGTTCGGGATCGGGCCCCGCCGGCAGGGGCAGCCGTAGCAGGCCCAGCAGATTGAGCCCCATCAGCAGGGCCAGCACCGCCACCAGGGTGGGGATCAGCCCCGGGATCTGGCCGTAGATGCGGCCCAGCAGGGCGCTCACCAGCCCCAGCAGCACCAGGGCCGCCACGATGCCGCCCGCAAACCAGAGGCTGCGCAGCCAGGGGGCGCGCTCCGCTTCGGCGTCGCTGCTGAAGCCGGCCAGGTAGGCCAGGGTCACGGGCAACAGCGACAGTGAGCAGGGGCCCAGGCTGGTGAGCAGGCCCCCCAGGAACACCACCGCCAGGGTGGTGGCGCTGGGGGTGGCCAGCGACTGCTGCAGCAGCACCTCGCTGGCCCGGGCCCAGCTGCCGGTCTGCGCCATCAGTTGCGAGGGATCGAGTGGCACAGCAGCCAGAAAGCGTCCCAGGCTCAGGATCAGGCCAGCCTATCGGCTGGGCGCGGTGGTTTCGGGGCGCGGTGGGGGGCGGCTTCACCGAGGCCGGCGCCCTCCAGGGAGCAGCGGATCAGCAGCCCCGCCACCAGCAGGCTGGCCATCAGCGAGTTGCCGCCGTAGCTGATCAGCGGCAGCGGCAGGCCGGTGGTGGGCATGGCGCCACTGGCCACGGCGATGTTGAGGATCGACTGGCCCACCAGCAGGATGGTGCAGCCCATGGCCACCAGGCGCTGCTGATTGCCCCGGCAGCTCAGGGCCACCCGCAGGCCCACGTAGCCGAACAGCAGCAGAAACAGCAGCAGCACCAGCGAACCCACATAGCCGAACTCCTCGGCAAACACCGCAAAGATGAAGTCGGTGCTCTGGATCGGCAGGTACTGCAGTTTCTGGGTGGAGAGGCCGTAACCCTCCCCCCAGATGCCGCCCGAGCCGATCGCCAGCAGGCTCTGCACCAGCT
>JBEDAU010000218.1:0-12624 GCA_041177605.1 Cyanobacteriota bacterium
CGATCACGTACTTGTCGTACTCCCGGGCATCCAGGCCGAGGGCCTCGTAGAACTCCTTGCGGGCCACGTCGCGCACATACATGGTGGCGAACACGGCCAGCAGGAAGAAGCGGCACCACAGGCGGGCCTGGAGGCCGCGCACCGTGTCGGGCTGGGCCTTCATCAGGGCATCAAAGAAATCGCCGTGGCGGTTCTCGTCCTGACACCAGTTCTCGAAGAAATTGAAGATCGGGAAGATCTTGCTGTCCGGGTTCTGTTCGAGGTGGCGGTAGATGGCGATGTAGCGCCAATAGCCGATCTTCTCGCTGAGGTAGGTGGCGTAGAAGATGAACTTAGGCTTGAAGTAGGTATAGGCCTTGTTGGCGGTAAGGAAGCCGAGGTCGAGCTGCAGCCCAAAATCGCTCATCGCCTTGTTGAGGAAGCCGGCGTGGCGGGCCTCATCCCGGGCCATGTGGGCGAAGCACTCGGCCAGCAGGGGGTTTTTGGTCTTGATGCGGCGGCTCAGCTCCTTGTAGAGCAGGAAGCCGGAAAACTCAGAGGTGCAGCTCTGCTCGAGGAACTCGACGAACACCCGGCGGGTCTCCGGGTCGAGCTTGTCGGCCGCACCGTCGAACTCCTCGTTGCGGACGAAGTGGTGGCGGTTGTAGTCCTTGCGGAATTCCTCGCAGATGGCTTCCAGCTCCACCTCATTGGGGCGGAGATCCATCGCCGCCATGGCGTCGAAATCGGTGGTGTAGAAGCGCGGCGTCAGGATCGTGTCCTTCACCGGCTCCTTGATCGCCGGAGCCCCTGGGGAGCCCGCGGGCAGGGTGGCGGTTTCAGCGGTGGCCGTGGCGGCGGGAGGCACCATCAGTCGGGTCGGCACTGGGCAGTGGGCCCATCGTAGGGGGAGCGGCTCCTGGCGGGGAGGCTGGGCCGCTGGCTCAGTTGGGCCCCAGCCATTTCTGGCCGTTGAGGCGCTGCACCAGCCGCGACACGAGCAGGGCGAGGGTGGTTTTCTTCTCGTCGATCAGGAACGACTCCAGCAGGCTGGGCTCACTGCCCGCCTCCGCCAGGGCAATCGTCTTGGCGGAGTTGATCTCGGCTCCGGTGAAGCACAGCCAGAACCGGCGGGCGCCGGGCAGCTCGCCGCGCACCATCCAGCAGGGGCTGCCCACCACGGGCATCGGGCCCTCCACGAAGGCCAGCTCCGGCTCAGGCCCGCCATACGACTGGATCTCGGCCGCCAGGGCCGGCAGCAGCAGCTGGGGCACGAAGGTCGCGAAGGGTTGGTCCTCCGGCGCCGGCGGCTTGGCCTTGGCAGGCTTTTCCGCCGTGCCGGCCGTGCCAGCGGGAGTGGGAGAGTCGCTCGCTGGCACGGGCCGGTCCGATCGCTGCAGGAACTTTAAGGACGGGAGCCTGCGGACTGGCCGCATCGGCCCCGGTCGCGGGGGGCCGTCACCACTCTTCACTGGCCGGCTGGCCCCAGCCGTCGCCGGCCGCTGAGGTCGCCGGGGCTGCCGGTGTGGTGGTGGCCGCACGGGGGGCCGTGCTGGCGCTGGCCGCGCCGCCGCGCCGGATCACCCGGTAGGGCACCTCCACCGTGGGGCTGGGTTCGCCGGGGGGCCGACCCGGCCCCGCCGTGGCGGCCGCTGTGGCGCTGGCGGCGGCGGCGGCGCCTTGGGTGGTGCCAGGCTGCCACGTCTGCTCCGTTGCCGGCTCCCAGGCCTCCGGCGCGGGCCGCCGCACCTGCCGCTGCAGACCGGACCCCGAGCCCCGCAGGGCCAGCCCCGAACCGAGCGCGCTCAGCGCCCCCCCTCCAGCGGCCGCCAGCATGATCCACACCCCCAACGGCAGGGCAGGTGAGCTCCAGACCAGCAACCGCAGGCTGACCGCTGGCCGGGGGTTGATGGCGCCCACCAGCAGCACCGCCAGCAGCGGGGCCAGAAACGGGATCAGCAGCAGCTGGCGCAGCACGGCTAAGGGCTGGTTGGGCCCGAGTCTGCCCCTCGCCCGGGCCCCTGCCAACGGCGCAGGGCGCCCAGCTCCAGGCCGAGCGGATCCAGGCAGCGGATCACCAGAAAGTCGACCATGTCGGCGATCGAGCGGGGCTGGTGGTACCAGGCCGGCACCGGAGGGGCGATGCGCGCGCCGGCCTCCGCCAGGGCGGTGAGGTTGCGCAGGTGCACCAGGCTCCAGGGCGTCTCCCGCGGGCAGATCACCAGCGGCCGGCCCTCCTTGAGGTGCACATCGGCGGCCCGCTCCAGCAGGTCGGTGGCCACCCCCGCCGCAATCCGCCCCACCGATCCCATCGAGGCCGGCAGGATCACCATCCCCTTGGTGAGGTAGCTGCCGCTGGCGATGCCGGCGGCCTGGTCGTTCCAGCGGTGGCAGCGCAACCAGCCGCCCGTGCTGCCGGTGCGCTGCCGCCAGAACTGTTCCTGGCCCTGGGGATCGCCGGGCACCCCCACCCCCAGCTCGGCCTGCCACACGGTGATGGCACCGCGGCTGGTGACCACCTCCACGGCCTCACCCGCCTCCAGCAGCAGCTGCAGGGCCCGTTCGGCGAGCGGTTGGCCCGAGGCTCCGGAGATGGCCAGCACCACCGGGGGGGACGGAGCCCTGGTGGTGCTGGCCATCAGTCGTCCTGATCGGCGTCCGACGCGCTGCGGTGATCGAGGGCGTCGGGATCGGCGGACTGACCCTCGCCGGGCTCGGTGGCGGCGGGCTCCTCTCCCTCCGGCCATCCCCCGGCCTCGAGGGCGTCGACGCCCTCGGGCAGCACCACGCTCAGGTCGATCTGGTGACGCAGGGCATCCACCTTCTGGATCTCCACCTCCACGCTGTCGCCAAGCATGTAGGTGCGACGGTTCTTGCGACCCACCAGGCGGTTCTGGCGCGAGCGGTATTCGTACCAGTCGTCTTTCAGCGAGCTCACGTGCACCAGCCCCTCCACCATCGAGGGGGGCACCTCCACGAAGAATCCGTAGCTCTGCACGCCGCTGATCACCCCGGTCAGCACCTGGCCGACCAGCGGTTCGGCCTGGCGCGCCTGCACCATGGCCAGCTGATCCGCCTGCAGTTCGGCCTGGAAGCGCCGCCGACCGTTGAGCCGTTGCACCAGCCCCTGGTGGAGGGTCTGCCGCAGCGGGTCGAGCAGGGCATCGTCGAGCAGGGGCCAGTCGATCGCGCCGTGGCAGCTGTCGGAGGCCAGATCCACCGCCACCTTGTGCCGGGGACTGGGGCGATCCTTGCCGGCGGTGAGCAGCAGCACCAGCAGCTGCTGGTTCCAGATGTCGCTGTAGTGCAGGCTCGCGCAGCACCAGGGGGCGATGGCCGTGGTCTGCTCCGGGCTGCCGCCCAGGGCGAAGGGGCCGGGGGCGGTGCTGAGCACCACGGGTTTGAGCACGGCCCGCAGCTGCTGCTGCAGGGCGCGGCTCCGATCGGTGGCGGCAAACGCTGCCGCCAGCTCGGCGGCGCTGGCCGTGCCCTCCTCGCTCAGGGCCAGGGGGATCTCCAGGGCCAGGGCTGCCCGCGCCACGTCGTTGAGGTCGCTGGAATCGGCGGCGGCATTGGTGGCGTAGATCGCCGGCAGCTCCAGGGCCGTGAGGTGGTCGCCGAGCGCCCGGCCTGCGGCCAGCACCGCCTCCCGCAGCAGGGCCGCCGGATTGCCGGCGGGCAGGCTCACCAGCCAGCCATCGAGCGGCGTGGAGGGATCGGGTGCCGCCAGATCGCCGAGGCAGTCGATGGCGGGCAGGGGCAGATCCAGCTCCAGGGCGCCGTTGGCCAGGCGCTGCTGGCGCAGGGCCTCGCAGCAGCCCACCAGGTGCTCGAGCAGGGGCAGGTGCTCCTTGAGCGGCTTGAGCGCCGCCGGCAGGGTGCGGCTGCGGGGCTTGCGTTCCGCCAGGGCCTGCAGGGCAGCCCGGTCGACCTGGGCTGCGGGTCGGATCTGGCTGCGGCAGAACCGGTAGTGGACCACGCTCCCCTCGGCGGAGATCTCCAGGGCGATGGAGACGGCGGCCTGGCTCTCGCCGGGCTTGAAGGCCGAGGCCTTGCTCAGGGCACTGCTGAGCAGGGGCTGCCACTGGCGACCCACGCAGAGGGCGTCGGCCTGATCCCGCAGCCACAGGTCGAGTGGATTGCCCGGCTGCAGCCGTTCCGCCACCGCCGGAGCGTGCACCCAGAGGGTGAAGCCGCCACCCTCCCGGGCCTCCAGAGCCAGGGCCGGCAGGGCCGGGGCCTCCTTGCCCTGCCAGGGCTCCAGCACCAGGCTCGCCTGGCCGGTGAGGTCAACCCGCTCGCCGGCCTCCACCGCCCGCAGGCTGCCGCGGGGAGCCGTGGGGCGCTCGTTGAGGCGGTGCTTGGTCAGCAGCAGATCCAGGTCGGCGCTCTCCCCGCCGCTCACCGCCAGACGCCTGGCCACATGTCCCTGGGGCGGGAACTGCCCCACGGGATAGCGGTCGACCACCACGTCGACCACCGAGGCCTGGGCGGGGTCGATGTAGGCGGCGTCCTCCGGTGGCAGCTCCACGCTGGTGAGCAGCCGATCGTCGAGGGGCGCGGCCACCAGCCGACCATCCTCCCGCTCCTCCACCTGGGCCAGCAGGGAAGGGGTCTGGCGCTCCAGGATGCACTGCACGCCCCCTTCGGGCGACCGGCGGCGGCCCCCCTCCCGGGTCACCTTGACCAGCACCCGATCCCCGTTCCAGGCATGGTTGAGCTGGTGGTCGCGGATGTAGATGTCCTCGCCGCCGTCGTCGCGCAGGGCAAAGCAGAAGCCCTTGCTGGAGCAGCGCAGGCGGGCCGGGATCAGCTCAGGCGGATCGCAGCGCTGCAGGCCGGCGTCGCCGCTCTCCACCAGGCCGAGCCGCTCCAGCGCCTCGAGGGCGATGGCGAGCTGGTCTTTGTCGGCCTTCTGGCTCAGCCCCAGTTGTTTTTCAAGCTTGCTGACGGGAAGGGCTTCGTCGCTGGGGAGCTGGTCGAGCAGGGCGGCGACCGTGAACTTCATTGGGCTGGAACGTCTGCGTGGGCGTTGGAGCGGGCCAGCAGGTCGAACCCCGAGGCTCGCTGACCGATGGCGGAAGGGTTAGGCGGTGACCCGGGCTCGGAGCGATGCCCACGGTCTGTCATCTCCCTTCACCGCAGTTTAGGCCTCGCCCGCCGCATCAGGCCTCGACTTCATCGCCCTGATCGCTCCCTGCCCGCACGATCAGCCGCAGCCCCAGGATCAGGAAGCCCACCGCCGCCGCCAGCTGGAGCAGATTGGTGGGAATCACGGCCGAGAGCGAACCCCCCGCCCCGGCCCCCAGCAGGCTGGCCAGCACCAGGGCTGCCGAACTGCCGGCGAACACCGCCACCGGCCGGGGCGATGTGCCGCTGATCGTCACGATCGCCAGCTGGGTCTTGTCCCCCAGTTCCGCCAGGAACACGGTGGCGAAGGTGGAGGCGAGCAGCGAGAGGTCGACGGGGTCGGGAAGGGCTGGCATCGGGTCGGGAAGGCTGGGTGGGAACGGCAGCGGCCACTCACGACAGCGGCAGGTCGAGGCTGGGTGGGGTGAGCTGCAGCACCGCCTGGCGGCCGAGCCAGAGCCCCAGGGCCACCATCAGGATGCCGGCCAGGCGCTCGAGTTGCCGGGCCGGGATCAGCCGCGCGAGCCAGCGGCCCAGCAGCACCCCCACCAGGCTGGAGCAGATCAGGGCCAGGGATGCGCCCACGAACACCAGAGCGGGTCGGCCCGACTGGGCCGAGAGCAGCAGGGCCGCCAGCTGGGTCTTGTCGCCCAGTTCCGCCAGGAACACGGTGGTGAAGCTGGCCACGAAGGCGGCTCCCCAGCCGTTGCCCCCACTCTGCTGATCGCCTGATTCCGGCGCAGGGGCGGCGCCCAGGTCAGCCTTCGGATCGGGGGGGAGAGGGTCGGAGCTCATGGCTGCAGGCGAAGGGCGCGCAGGAAACGTTTCATCACCCTGCTGCGGCCGCCATATTCGCTGCGGATCTGCTGCAGGCAGCAGGCGATCGCCAGGGCATCCCCATCGGAGCTCTCCGCGCCGAACAGGCCGATCAGGTTGGCCACCTGGCAGAAGTCCGGCCGGTTGGCATAGATCCGGCAGCGGCGCCCACCGCTGTCGTAGTGGATGCACCAGCCGTCCTCGCCCACCATCGCCAGGTAGGTCTGGCGCTGGGCGGGGCTGAGGGCGTCCAGCGCTTCAGGCCGCTGGGCCGGATCGAGCCGGCAGCAGGCGCCGCAGCCCCCGATGCACTGCCAGCGAGGTCCCGATGGGCTGGTGGTCATCGGTGCGGCCATGCCTGTCTGTCCATTCAGGCATGGCCGTGGTGGAGCAAGCGGCCAGCCGTGCTGTGACAAGCCGTCACAGAGGTCGCCAGCCGTTCCGGGTGGGAGCTCGCTCGCCCCCTAACCTGCACCGCAACGCACCGCCCCAGAGCAGGCCCCATGGGAATCGACGTCCATCTGATCGCCAACTTCGCCGCCCTGGCGCTGATCACCCTGGCCGGGCCGGCCGTGATCTTCATCCTCTTCTACCGCCGCGGCGCCCTCTAGGGCCCCGCAACTGTCGGAGCGGTCGGCGTTCGGCTGGCTCGGGATGGCTCCGGATTCGTTGGTTGGTGACGGAGGCTGAGCCTCTTCGGTTGGGGGAATTCCCCGTCTGGCGTTGCCTCAGCCGGCCAGCCCCAGGGCCGTGGCGGCTTCCTCGAGCAGCGAGCGCAGATAGGGGTGGCTTGCCTCCGCGCCGCTGCGGATTTCCTCGCCGGCCGCGTTGCGCACCACCACGCCGTCGCCCTCGCGACGGCACCAGTAGAGCCGCTGGCGCCGTTGCAACACCGCCTCGGCGCTGCCAACGCCGCTGCCTGCGGCCCGCAGGCCGGCCAGTTCCAGCAGCAGCCGTTCCTGGCCCTGCCAGCGATCCAGCCGCAGCCGATAGGCCACATCCACCAAGTTGGGGATCGGGGCATCGCCCTGCCAGCTCCAGCCCATCGCCCGCAGCTGGCGATCGCCCTGGCGCAGCTCCAGCTGCAGGTGGCCGCCGCGCAGCCGCCGCTGGTTCACCACCGTGCAGTGATGGCTCCAGTACACCGGCTGGGGGTGGCCGATGCCGAACGGCTCGAGCCGTTGCTGCTGGCGCAGAAAACCGCGGTCGATCTCGGCAAAGCTCACCAGGGCCTCTGGCTCCACCGGCTGCCCGCCGCCCTGTTCCTCCAGCCAGATGGAGGCGAGGCCATTGAGCCGTTCGTGCAGGGCGGCCACGTGTTCAGCCCGCACCGAAAAGCCGCCGGCGGCGGGATGGCCGCCGAAGCGCTCCAGCAGGTCGGCGCAGCTGGCCAGGGCCTGATCCACAGCGAAGCCCCGCGGTGCCCGCACCGACGCCCGCAGCCTGCCTTCCCCCTCGCTGGCGAGCAGGGCGGTGGGGCGACCCAGCCGCTCCATCAGCCGCGCCGCCACGATGCCGATCACGCCGTGGTGCCAATGGCTCTGGGCCAGCAGCAGAAAGGGGCTGCGTCGGGGGCCATCCGCCTCCAGCAGGGCCATGGCTTCGGCCTCGATCGCCTGGCAGAGGTCGCGGCGCTGGCGGTTGAGCGCCTCGCAGGCCCGGGCCAGTTCCAGGGACTCGTGCGGGTCGTCGGTGGTGAGCAGCTGCACCACCAGCTGGGGGTCCCCCAGCCGCCCCACCGCGTTGATGCGCGGGGCCAGCTGGAAGCCCACCGCCTGGGCGTCGAGCGGTTGGTCCTCCAGCCCCGCCAGCTGCTGCAGCGCCTGCAGGCCCGGCAGGGGGCTGCGTTGCAGGTGGGGCAGGCCATCCAGCAGCCAGCGCCGGTTCACCCCCAGCAGGGGCGCCATGTCGGCGATCGTGCCGATGCAGAAGAGGTCGCGGGCCACCACCAGCTCCTGGGGCCGCTTCAGGGCTGAGCACAGCGCTGCGGCGAGCACGTAGGCCAGCCCCACGCCCGCCAGGCCCCGGTAGGGGGAATGCTCGGGGGTGACGGCCGGATGCAGCAGCGCCAGGTGGGGCGGCAGCACCTCCGGCAGGCTGTGGTGGTCGGTGAGGATGACCTCCAGCCCCAGCTCCCGGGCCCGCTGCAGGGCCTCGTGGGCCGAGACCCCGTTGTCGACGGTGATCAGCAGCGGCACGGCCGCCGCGGCCAGCTCCTCCACCATCGCCACGTTGAGGCCGTAGCCGTCGCTCTGCCGGCTGGGGATCGCTGCCCGCGGGGCGGCGCCCAGTCGCTGCAGCACCCCCACCAGCAGGGCGGTGCTGGTCATGCCATCGGCGTCATAGTCGCCGCAGATCGCCACCGCCTCGCCGCTGCGACAGGCCTTCTGCAGGCGGCGGACGGCCCGGGGCAGATCGGCGAAGTGGGCGGCTGCTGGCGGGGCGGCGTCGGGGTCCAGCAGGGCGGCCACCTGGTCGGCGCTGCGCAGCCCGCGCCGGGCCAGCAGGGCCAGCAGTGGTTCCGGCAACGGTTCCAGTCCGGGGGGGTTGAGGCCGTCCAGGGGTCCGTCGAGGCCCAGCCAGCCCAGGGGGGTGGGCAGTTGCCAGCGTTGCTCGTGCGGGGTGGGCAGCAACGGCAGGAGCTCGGTGTGGCCCCATTGTGGGGGCCCCCCTCGCAACTGCCATGGCGCTCAAGGCCCTGCTCTGGGATGTGGACGGCACCCTGGCGGAGACCGAACGGGATGGCCATCGCCCGGCCTTCAACCGCGCCTTCGCGGAGGCCGGCCTGCCCCTGCACTGGGACGCCGAGGCCTACGGCCAGTGGCTTGGCATCAGTGGCGGAGCCGAGCGCATCCGCGCGGCCCTGGAGGAGCTGGAGGGAACGCCGCCGGCGGCCGAGCGCGTCGCTGCCCTGCAGGCCGCCAAGCAGCGCCACTACGGCCGGCTGATGGCGGCCGGAGCCCTGCGGCTGCGGCCCGGCGTGGCGGAGCTGATCCGCGAGGCTGCTGCCGCCGGGCTGCGGCAGGTGATTGTGACCACGAGCGGGCGCACGGCGGTGCAGGCCCTCGCCCAGCAGCTGCTGGGCGAGCTGGCCGAGGCCTTCGACTTCTGGGTCTGCGGCGACGATGTGGCCCGCAAGAAACCCGATCCCGAGGCCTATCGGCAGGCCCACCAGCGGCTCGGCTGCGCGGCGGCGGAGCTGGTCTGCCTCGAAGACTCCCCCGCCGGGCTGGCGGCGGCGGCCGCCGCCGGCCTGCCCTGCCTGGTCACCCTCAGCCACTACGGCGGCCGGGAGAACCCCGACGCCTTCACGGCGGCCCGCGCCGTGGTGAGTGAGCTGGGCCCTGGCCGTGAGCTGCGGAGCGGTCCGGCTTGTCAGCCAGGCCGGATCACGCTGTCCTATCTGGAACTGCTGCCCGAAGTCCCCTGAGCCCGCAGCGCACCCGGTTCCAGCGTGTCTCCCAGCAGCTCAGCCTGCAGCTGCTGGGTCTGCTGCGGGGCAACTGGCGTCACCGCAGTGCCGTGCTGCTCGCTCTGCTGGTGGGGTATTACCTGGGCGGCAACCTCTCCTCCCTGCTGCTGGTCAAGCTGCCGGGCGGCCGGCCCCTGGCGGTGCTCAGCCTGGTGCTGGCGCTGGAGCTGCTGGTGCGCCTGCGCGGGCGGTGGCTGCGGGCCGAGCCGGGGCTGGGCTGGCTGGTTGCCGACAACCTGCGCATCGGCTTCGTGTACGCGATCGTGCTGGAAGCGTTCAAGGTGGGAAGCTGAGCCGGCGCCTCAGGCGATGGACAGCCTCACCCCGGTTCCCACAGCCCGCAGCGGGGCGCCCGACCCCCTGGTGGGTGATTCCCCGGTGATCGATCCCCTGCTGCGGGAGCGGTTCGCCGAGCCGATCCTGCGGCTGCTGGAGCCCCTGGTCGCTGCCGGCTCCAGACCGGTGCTGGGTCTCAACGGGCCCGTGGGGGCGGGCAAGACCACCCTCTGCCGCTGGCTGCAGCAGCAGGCCCAGCGGCGCGGCCTGCGGCTGGCGGTGGCCTCGATCGACGATGCCTACCTGCCCTGGCCGCTGCGGCAGCGCCAACTGGCCGGCAACCCCTTCGGGGTGAGCCGCGTACCGCCGGGCAGCCACGACACCGAGCTGCTGATCGGCTGCCTGGAGCAGTGGCGGGCTGGGGGGCCACTGGTGCTGCCCCGCTTCGACAAGACCCGGCGTGGGGGCCAGGGGGACCGCATCGGCCTGCAGCGGCTCGAGGTGGACGCCTTGGTGCTGGAGGGATGGCTGGTGGGCTGTCGGCCCCTGGGGGGCGAGCGGCTCGCGGCCCTGCTGGCCGCCACCGAGCGCGGCAGCGCTGCTGCCGGTCCCGGCATCCTGAACCGCCTCTCAGCCGAGGAACGCCACTGGTTACCGCGCTGGGATCAGGCCCTGCAGGCCTACCTGCCGATCTGGGAGCAGCTGGCGGGCCTGGCGCTGCTTCGTCCGGAAGGCTGGAGCCTGCCCCGCCGCTGGCGATTTCAGGCCGAAGCGCGCCAGCGGCGGGCGGGTGGCTGCTGGCTTGATCCGGCTGAACTGCGGCAACTGGTGCGATCCAGCCTCTGCAGCCTGCCTCCGGAGCTGTATCAGCAGCCGCTGGAGGGGGAGGCGGCCCTGGTGGCCTGGCTGGACGGGCGCCGGCGTTGCGTCCGTGTGCAGAGCGGGGTTCAGAGCGGCGTTCAGAGCGGAGTTCCGGGCCCAGTTCAAGGCCGAGTTCAGCACACCGAGGGGTGAGCGGAACTCAGATCGGGGATCGAAAACCGATCTCACGGCAGAGAACTGCAGCGGATCCAGTGAACCGAACGGGCATGAGAAAAGAGAAGCCCATTCAGAAGACTGAGCTGGATGCAGCAAACAGGGCCGAACCCGAACCCGGAGAACTGAGCTGGATCCGGAGAACTGGGACAACCCGGGGAACTGAGCCAGGGCCTGATAACGAGCAGATCAACTCCACCCATCCGGGAGTTGCCCGTGGCCGCAAAAAAGGCATTCGCCCGGCCAGGCGTGAAGCCGGAACCAGGGGGGCGGCACTGGCCTGCACCCCACTGGGGCGATCGCCAGATTCACTGGCCAGAGAGAGTCACCCGAGTCACCCGCCGGCACTGACCTGGCGTGGCGTGGTGGGCAGGCGCAGCCTCAGGCCTCGCTGCCGTCGTCCTCACTGGTGGGATAGATGAAGCCCTGGGCGCGGCCGCTCAGCACCGACTTGCCGATCGAGAGCGCCTTTTGGGCAGCCACCGCTGCCTTGGCTTTCCACTGGGCGTGGCGCTGATTGCGCTTGCCCTTGGAGGTTTTCTTCTTGGGTACAGCCATCCCCGGTCAACATGCGGCCAAGCAAAGATCTTCCGCTGCCGCTTGGCCTTTCGTCAAATCGCTAAGCTCCACCGAAAGCCGGATCTCAGTGAGCGACAGCCTTTCTCCGGCGCGCCCGTCCGCCAGGCCAGCCCGTATCGGCTCGAGCGACAGCCCCTCCTACAGCCAGTTGCTGGCCGATCTGCGCGGCGGTCGGATCAAGGAGCTGGAGCTCTCGCTGCGCCAGAGGGAGGTGCTGGTGCGCTACCGCGACGGGGCGCAGGGGCGGGTGCCGGTGTTCAGCAACGACCAGCTGCTGTTGCGCACTGCCGAGGCGGCCAAGGTGCCCCTGGCGGTGCGGGATGACCGCGCTGAGGCCGCCATGGCGGGGCTGGTGAGCAATGGCCTGCTGATTCTGATCCTGCTGGCTGGCCTCGGCCTGCTGCTGCGCCGCTCCGCCCAGGTGGCCAACCGCGCCCTCGGCTTCGGCAGCAGCAGGCCCCGTCTGCAGCCCGAGGGCAGCGTGACCGTGCGCTTCGAGGATGTGGCCGGCATCGCCGAGGCGAAGGAGGAACTGCAGGAGGTGGTCACCTTCCTGAAGACCCCCGAGCGCTTCACCGCGATCGGTGCCCGCATCCCCAAGGGGGTGCTGCTGGTGGGTCCCCCCGGCACCGGCAAGACCCTGATGGCCAAGGCGATCGCCGGCGAGGCCGGCGTGCCCTTCTTCTCGATCGCGGCCTCCGAGTTTGTCGAGATGTTCGTGGGGGTGGGAGCCAGCCGGGTGCGGGATCTGTTCGCCAAGGCGAAGGCGAAGGCCCCCTGCATCATTTTCATTGATGAGATCGATGCGGTGGGCCGTCAGCGCGGCGCCGGCATCGGCGGCGGCAACGACGAGCGCGAGCAGACCCTCAACCAGCTGCTCACGGAGATGGATGGCTTTGAGCCCAATTCGGGGGTGATCCTGCTGGCGGCCACCAACCGCCCCGACGTGCTGGATGCGGCGTTGATGCGTCCGGGTCGCTTCGATCGGCGCATCAGTGTCGATCTTCCCGATCGGCGGGGGCGGGAGGAAATCCTGGCGGTGCATGCCCGCAGCCGGCCCCTGGCCGAATCGGTGTCCCTGGCCGACTGGGCCGCGCGCACGCCCGGTTTTGCCGGGGCCGATCTGGCCAACCTGCTCAACGAGGCCGCCATTCTCACGGCCCGCCGCCAACAATCGAGCATCGATGACGGCGCCATCGGCGACGCGCTGGAGAGGATCACCATGGGTCTGACGGCGGCGCCGCTGCAGGACAGCGCCAAGAAGCGCCTGATCGCTTATCACGAAGTGGGCCATGCCCTGCTCACCACCCTGGTGCCCCAGGCCGATCGGCTCGACA
>JBEDAU010000219.1:0-8583 GCA_041177605.1 Cyanobacteriota bacterium
AGCTGCTCCAGCTGGGCCGCCAGGCGCTGGCGCAGGCGGCTCTGCACCAGGGCGCAGAGGTCCTGCACCAGCGGGTCATCGGCCCGGTAGATCAACCGGACGCCATCGCGCTCGGCACTCACCAGCCCGGCCCGCTGCAGCATGCCCAGCTGGCGGCTGATGTGCGACTGGCTGAAGCCGGTGGCCGCCATCAGGCCGGCCACATCGATCGGCCCCTGCCTGATCTGGCAGAGCAACTGCAGACGGGCAGGCTCGCTGAGCAGGCGGAAGAACCGACCGATCTCCTCCAGCAGCTGGGGACTCGGCACGAGCTGGGGACTCGGCACGGCGGCACTTGCCCTGGGCTGGCGCGCCGCAGCACGGGGGCGGACCGGGGCACCGGCAGCCATGGCCTGTCGCTCCTATGCCTTCCAACGCATTATGCCGGCCGTCACCACGGCCACCCAACCCAGTCCCCTCAACGCTGTGGAGCCCTGCCATGGGGCACCGCCCTAGGGCATGGCCTGTCACGGGACATCGCTATGCGCCTAGGCTCATAAGAACCACGCTGGTCCGCCGATGGCCGCAGCCGCCCCCCCGGCCGTCTCCCTCGCCGCGGCCGCCGGCGGGAGTGCCCTGCTGTTCCGCCAGCTCTACGACCTGGAGACGGGCACCTTCACCTACCTGCTGGTGGATGTGGCCAGCGGCGAAGGGGTGCTGATCGATCCGGTGTTTGAACGGCACCCGCGGGACCTGGCCCTGATCCGGGAACTGGACATCGACCTGGTGAGCTGCCTCGACACCCACGCCCATGCCGACCATGTGACCGGCAGCTGGCTGATGCGGCAGGCCACCGGCTGCGCGATCGGCCTGGCCGCCGTGGTGCGGGCCCGGAACGTCACCAGACCGCTGCAGCACGGGGATCGGGTGCCCTTCGGCCAGCGCGCCCTGGAGGTGCGCAGCACCCCGGGCCACACCAATGGCTGCCTCACCTATGTGCTCGACGACCAGGCGATGGCCTTCACCGGCGATGCCCTGCTGGTGCGGGGCTGCGGACGCTGCGACTTCCAGCAGGGCGATGCCTCCGCCCTGTTCCGCTCGATCACCGAGCAGATCTTCAGCCTGCCGGAGCACTGCCTGCTCTACCCAGGCCACGACTACACAGGCCGCACCGTGACCTCCGTCGCCGAGGAAAAGGCGTTCAACCCGCGGCTGGGAGGCAGCGCCACCGAGCGCGACTTCGTGGGGCACATGCAGGCGATGAAGCTCCCCCATCCCCACAGGATCGACCTGGCCCTGCCGGGCAACATGCGCTCGGGCCAGCCCCGCGACAGCGGCCCGACGGCGGACTGGGCACCGGTGCAGACCAGCTATGCCGGCCTGCCGGAGCTGTCTCCGGCCTGGGTGGCGGAACACCAGGGCCAGCTCACGATCCTGGACGTGCGCTCCAGTGAGGAGTTCGAGGGGCCCGACGGGCGGATCGCCGGCAGCCTGCTGATTCCCCTGCCGGAGCTGGACACCCGCACCGCCGCGATCCCCACCGACCGGCCGGTGGTGGTGGTATGCCATTCCGGCAGTCGCTCCGCCCTGGCCACCCAGCAGCTGCTCAAGGCCGGCCGCAGCCAGGTGGCCAACCTGCGCGGCGGGCTCAGCCGCTGGAGCGATGAGGGCTATCCGCTGGAGGGCGCCATCGCCGCCGATCCCCGCCCCTGACCGCCACCGCTCCAGCCGGCACGCCTGCCGACCCGGCGCAGGGCGCACCAGGGCAACCGCACCGGTCCCAGCCCCAGGGCGAAACGCCGATCGGTGAGCCAGCCGTGAATCAGCACAACCGACGGCAGCGGCAGGGCCGCGGCCGTGCGACTGCTGGCCGTGGCGGACAACCACACGCGGCTGCCTCAGCCCAGCAACCGAAGGCGCACCTGGCGGATCCGCTCCAGCAGTTCCGCCCGTTTCTGCTGACGCAGGGCATGGCGGGCCAGGAGACGCAGCAGACTCACCAACCCGAGCACCTCCAGGGCTGCGTCCAGCAGCGGGACCCCATGGATGGCCTCCAGGGTGGCACCGGTGAACCGGATGGCCAGGCCCGCCGCCGCGGCGAGGGCCAGGATCCGGCCGGCCGCCAGCAGGTCGTCGAGGGAGCGCAGGGGCGTGGCGGCCAGCAGCTTGAGCAGCTGGTTGAACAGCTGGGCCAGCAGGGCCGATGGCTGGGCTGGCCCCGCCGCTGCGGCCTCCACAGCAGCTGCGGCCTCCACAACGGATGCGGGCATCAGCGGCAGAGCGCAGTCCAGTGGGGTTATAGGCAGCCGGTCAGACCGCGGCCAGACCCTTCTCGTTGAACACGCCCTCAAACAGCACCGAGCTGAGATAGCGCTCGCCGGAGTCGGGCAGCACCACCACGATCGTCTTGCCCGCGAAGGCCTCCTCGCGGGCCAGGCGCAGGGCGGCGGTGGTGGCGGCACCGCAGGAGATGCCGGCCAGGATGCCCTCCTCCCGCATCAGGCGCCGCGCCATCGCCACGGCCTCCTCATCGCTCACTGTCTCCACCCGATCGACCAGCTCCAGATCGAGGTTGGCGGGCACGAAACCGGCGCCGATGCCCTGGATCTTGTGGGGACCGGGCCGGAGCTCCTCACCAGCGCGGGTCTGACTGATCACCGGGCTGCTGGCGGGCTCGACCGCCACCGACACCAGGGGCTGGCCCAGGGTCTGCTTGATGTAGCGGCTCACCCCGGTGATCGTGCCTCCGGTGCCCACGCCGGCCACCAGCGCATCCACCTGGCCATCGCTGTCGGTCCAGATCTCCGGGCCAGTGGTGTCGTGGTGGATGCGCGGATTGGCGGGGTTGGCGAACTGCTGGAGCAGCACGTAGCGATCCGGATCGGTGGCCACCATCTCCTTGGCCGTGTTGATGGCCCCGCCCATGCCCAGCCGACCCTCGGTGAGCACCAGGTGGGCGCCATAGGCCGTGAGCAGCTTGCGCCGCTCCAGGCTCATGGTCTCCGGCATGGTGAGGGTGAGGGGAATTCCCTTGGCCGCCGCCACGAAGGCCAGGGCGATGCCGGTGTTGCCGCTGGTGGGCTCCACCAGCTCCTTGCCCGGGCCCAGCAGCCCGTCCTTCTCCGCCTGCCAGATCATGGCCGCGCCGATGCGGCACTTCACCGAGAAGGCCGGGTTGCGGCCCTCGATCTTGGCCAGCACCCGGGCCTGGCATCCCTCGGTCACCCGGTTGAGCTGCACCAGGGGTGTCTTGCCGATGGTGAGGCTGTTGTCGGCGTAGATGCTGGCCATGGTGGTTGCCGCGCGGGTCTGCCCAGTTGAGGGCACCCTAGGGGCCGCGGCCCATTCCGCCCGCTGCTGATGGGGGCGGTTCCGGCGAACTGTTAAGCGCCCGAGCCAGCTCTGCCCCCCCTGCCCAGACTGACGGCAGAGCACCGGGACGGTGACCATGTTCCTGAAGATTCAGCACGACGACGACGCCAGCCTGGTGGAGATCCTTGACCTCAAGCAGCTGTTTGATCCCTTTGCCGCCGACGTGCTGGGCCGCGTGCACGCCGGCGAGGAGATGCAGGATCCCCAGGCCGTGAGCAAAACCCAGCTGCGCTTCCCCTCCGGCGAGGATCTGCCCCGCTGCTGGGTCGATCCCGGCTACGCCCGCTGACGGCGCTCGCCGAACGCCTGGCTGAACCAGCCGGCCGCCGCGGCCGCCACCTGTTCCAGGGTGCCGGGCTGCTCAAACAGGTGGCCGGCCCCGGGAACCACCGTGAGCCGGTAGGGAGCCTGCAGGCGCGCAGCTGCCCAGGTGTTGAGCTCCAGCACCTCCAGATCCAGCCCACCCACCAGCAGCAGGGTGGGGCAACGCACCTGGGCCAGGGAGTCGCAGGCGAGGTCGGGCCTGCCGCCGCGGCTCACCACCGCCCACACCAGCTCGGGCCGCCGGGCCGCCGCGATCAGGGCCGCGGCCGCACCGGTGCTCGCACCGAACAGACCGATCGGCAGGGCCGCCAGCGGAGGCTCGCTCTGGACCCAGTCGATGGCCGCCACCACCCGCTCCGCCAGCAGGGGAATGTCGAAGCGCAGGGAGCGGTCCTGCTGATCGCGGCGCTCCTCCTCGGCACTGAGCAGGTCAAACAGCAGCGTGGCCAGACCCTGCCGCTGCAGGGTGCCGGCCACCGCCTGGTTGCGGCCGCTGAAGCGGCTGCTGCCGCTGCCATGGGCGAACAGCACCAGCCCGGTGGCCCGCGGTGGCACCACCAGCAGGCCCGGCAACCACTGGCTGCCCGCGGGCAGCTCCACGGCTCGGGCCGCAGGCGGCGACCCGGGGGTCATGGGGTGGGCTGGCCCGGCACCAGGATCGGGCGGCGGTGGGGCAGGTTGCCGAAGTGCTCCCGGGCCAGGGCCAGCAGGGCCTCTTCGCTGGGGTGGGCCTCAGCCAGGGTCACCACCCCCACGATGTGGTCGAGCAGCTCGCGGTGATGGTTCTGCAGGTAGGTGAGCAGCACCTGGCGCATGTCGCTCTCGCCGGTGCCATGGCCCATCAGCAGCACGGCGTCAGCACTGCGCATCGCCTCGCAGATCCGGGCCAGGTAATCGGTGTCGAGCGGCGCCCGCTGGCCGGCGATGTCGCGGTCATGGCGATGGCTGAGGTTCTCGCCGCTGCCCCAGAGGCCGTAGGGCCGCAACACGGCGTGCTCCACCTCGTCTCCCTCCAGCGCCAGCACATCGGTGTGGGTGTGGGTGAGGTGAAGCACCAGGCGGTGGCTCTGGTCGCCGCGGGGGCCGACGGCATCGGCGGCGGGATGGGAGGGGGTGACACCCTGCTCCTCAAGAAAGTGGCGCACCCGCATCACCGCCTCGGCGTCGAGGTCGGGCTGGGCCACACCGCAGCCGGCATGGATCCAGGTTTCCGCCCCGCTGGGCATGCGGATGCGCAGGCGCCGACTGTCGAGAGCGGTGACGTCCGCCCCCAGCGTGCGGAACAGGGCCTCCACCCGGGAACTGCGCACGCCGTGCTGCAGCGGGTGGGCAAACAGGGACTGGAGCGTCCTGAGGTGGTGGCGTTTCATGCCTGATAGGCCTCTACTGGGACCCTATGCAGCCCACCGCAGGCGACAGCAAGCTGTAACGAACCAAGACTCACGGAGCCACCGGCAGCAGCAGTTCGATCACGCCGCCGCCCTCCCGGTGGTTGCGCGCCTGCACCCGGCCGCCATGGCTGGCGGCGATCTGCTGCACGATCGCCAGACCCAGGCCGCTGCCGCTGCGCTGGCTGCGAGCCCGGGCGGGATCACCGCGGTAGAAGCGCTCGAACATGTGCTCCAGGTCAGCGGCGCTGAACCCCGGTCCCTGGTCCCGCACGGCCAGCAGACACCAGCCGGCACGGCTCTGCAGACGCACCCGCACCAGGCCGCCGTCGGGGCTGTAGCGCAGGGCGTTGTCGAGCAGGTTGAGCAGGGCGCGGTGCAGACGGGAGCGATCCGCCTGGATGCACAGCCCGGCCTCGGACTGCAGATCGAGGGCGATGGCCCGCGGCTCGGCCAGGGGCCGCAGGCCGGCCCACACCTGCTCCACCAGCTCCGGCAGGGGCACCGGCGCCAGGGGCAGGCCGCTGCCGGGCAGGGTGTTCTCCAGGCGGGAGAGCTCCAGCAGGTCGCCCACCAGCTCCTGCAGCCGCAGCAGTTCCCGCTGCAACCGCTCCACCAGGTGGGCATTGCCGCTGTTCACCTGGGCGGCGAGGCTGTCGCCCACCAGCAGCAGGGCGGTGAGGGGGGTCTTGAGCTCATGGGCCACATCGCTCACCCAGCGCTCCTGCTGCTCGAGCTGGGCCTCAAGCGAGCGGCGGTTCTGCAGCTGCACCCCCAGCCACCCGGCGCTGGCGGGGGCCACCAGCACATCGAGGTCCTCGCCACGCCAGCGCCACTCCAGCCGCTGGGGCCGGTCCTGACGGCGGGCGATCGCCACCGTGTCGAGCAGGCCGCCATCGCCGCAGAGCATCTCGAGGGGCAGGCCCTCGGCGGGCAGGGCGCTGCTGACGCCGAGCAGCTGCTCGGCACGGGGGTTGAGGTGGCGCACCCGGCCGTGGCGATTGAGCAGGATCCAGCCGGCGGGCGAGGCATCCATCCAGCTCAGCAGCTCACGGGCGGTGGGCAGATCGGCCACGGGACGCCGCCGCCGGGAGCGCTGCCACCACCGGCGCAGCCAGCCAGGAACCGACAGGGAACGCCACACCACCACAACACAACCCCAGCAAGCGGTTCAACCGAAGCGGTAGCCGAACCCCCGCACCGTGATCAGATGCACGGGCGTGGAGGGGTTGGCTTCCAGCTTCTCGCGCAGCCAGCGGATGTGCACATCCACCGTCTTGCTGTCACCGAAGTAATCGATGCCCCACACGTGCTCGAGCAGCTTGTCGCGGCTCCAGACGCGGCGCGGATGCTGCATGAACAGCTCCAGCAACCGGTATTCCTTGGGCGAGAGGTTCACCTCGATACCGTCGCGGGTGACGCGGCACTCCTCCTGAAACAGGCGCAGGTTGGCGTGCTCCAGCACCCGCGGCTGGCTGGCCGGGTTGGCGCTGCGGCGCAGCAGGGCCCGGCAGCGGGCCACCAGCTCACGCATGCCGAAGGGCTTCACCAGGTAGTCGTCGGCCCCCACCTCCAGGCCGAGCACCCGATCGGTCTCGGTGTCGCGGGCGCTCACCACCAGGATCGGGGTGTGGTCGTTGGCGGCGCGCAGCTGACGGCACACCTCCAGCCCCCCCAGGCCCGGCAGCATCAGATCGAGGACCACCAGCTCGAAGCCCTCCCCCTCCGGTGCCCGCTGCAGGGTGTTGAGGGCATCGCGGCCATTGCCGCAGGCGGTCACGGCAAAGCCCTCCTGCAGGAGAGCCTCGCGAATCGTCTCGCGGATGGTTTCGTCGTCTTCGACGAGCAGCAGGCTGGCGGGCATCTCGCCATTCTCCCGAACCAGGGCGGCCCCCCAGAACGGAGAGGGGCCTGCGGCGGCCACTGCAGTAGGCGAACGCTGCTGAATCAACGCCGGGGCACGGGCAGGGGGCTGAGCACGAGGCGGCGCTGGGGGTCGAGCTGCAGCCAGCCCTGCTCGCGCAGGCTGCCCAGGGCGCGGGTCACGGTCACCCGGGTGGTGCTGAGCGCATTGGCGATCTCCTGGTGGGTGAGACGCAGGTCGAGCCGCAGACCCTGGTCGCAGGGCTGGCCGTAGTCGTGGGCCAGCAGCTCGAGGAAACCGCGCACCCGATCCTCGATGCGGCGCAGGCCCAGCAGCGCCAGCAGGGCCTCGCTCTGGCGGTAGCGGGCGGCCAGCCCCTGCAGCAGGGCCACCGCCAGGTGGGAGGAGCGGGCGATCTCGTCGCAGGGCAGGCAGAGCAGGTCGCAGTCGGCCAGGGCCCGGGCCTGGTAGGCCTCCAGGTTGGAGAGGGGCTCCCCGAAGGGCTCGTTGGGGCCCGCCAGACCCACGAGCAGTTCGTCGCCTTGATACGAGAGGGTGCTGAGGCTCACCATGCCCCGCACCACCAGCCACACGTTCTTCTTGATCAGCGGCACGCTGCTGCCGGCGGCGAGATGCACGAGGCTGCGGCGCTGGTAGCTCTCCTCCAGGTACTGGCGAAACGAATCGCGCGCGTCGGCCTGGGGAGCTGGCGTGAACACCATGGCGGCGTCTGCCGAAGGTTGGCGTCACGCTATGGAGCGCCAGCGGGCACGGAGCAAAGGGGCGGTAGTCGCCGGTTTAAGGGTCGGTTAGCAGCAGGTCGTAGCCGGAACTGTGCAACCGGCGGCCAGCGCCGCCAGCCAGCCCCGCAACCGCTCGAGCGCTTCAGGCTGGAGCCGGTAATAGACCCAGCGGCCGCTGTGGCGATCGGCCAGCAGGCCAGCATCCTTGAGCACCCTGAGGTGGAACGACAGCTTCGACTGGGCCAGGCCCAGCTCGGCGGTGAGCTCGCACACACAGCGCTCCCCGCCCCCGAGGGCCTCGATCAGCTGCAGGCGGATCGGATCGGCCAGGGCCTTGAGCAGCTGGCGGGCCTGGGCGGGCTCGAGCGCTGGAGCCTCCGGCGCAGAGGCGGGCGCCGAGCAGAGCGCGGAAGCAAGGGACACGGCTGCCTCAGCACAGCCGATTCACGCTAGGTGGATCCCGAGCTCCAGGGCGATCCAACGGGAACACCGCACCCGAGCGGTTCGGCGGTGGCCACACTCTGGCCAGCCCTGTTTGCCCCGGCCAAGCTACCTGCAGCGGATCCCGCCCCATGACTGATCCCCTGACCAGCCGCTTGCGGGCGCCTGGACCCAAGCGGATTCTCAGCCTGGATGGCGGCGGGATCCGGGGCATCCTCACCCTGGGAATCCTGGAACGGATCGAGGCCCTGCTGCGCCAGCGCCATGGCAACGACCCCGGCTTCCGCCTCTGCGACTACTTCGATCTGATCGCCGGCACCTCCACCGGCTCGATCGTCGCCGCCCTGCTGGCGCAGGGGGCGAGTGTCAGCGAGGCGATCGAGCTCTACCGGCGTCTGGCCGCCACGGTGTTCACCCGCCGCTGGTGGCGAAGGGGCCTGCTGCTGCCCCGCTACGACCAGCGGGCCCTGGC
>JBEDAU010000220.1:0-4662 GCA_041177605.1 Cyanobacteriota bacterium
CGGCATGGCCAGACTGGCCCTCTTCGCCGTTTCCGTGAGCCCATGAACGAACGCCTGCGCACCTGGATCTCGATGGCCCTGTTCGTGGTGCTGGCCGGCTATGTGAGCTTCAGCGCCGTGCGCCTCGGCCTGTTGTTGTGGCAGCGTTTCGGGGTGGCCTGAGGTCCGCCGCGTGCGATGGCCTGGGCCCAGGCCGCAGGCAGCAGAATCGCGGCACCATCGCCACCTCTCCCCATGGCCGCCGACCCTCTCACCCCCGCCGTGAGCGATCGGATCTGCAAGCACATGAACAAGGACCACGCCGAGGCGGTGCTGGCCTACGCCCGCCACTACGGCAGCTGCAGCGCCCCCAGCGCCGCCCGGATGGTGGCGGTCAGGCCAGAGGCCATGGAGCTGGAAGTGGATGGAGCCCCGGTCAGCATCGCCTTCGACCACCCGCTCGCGGACAGCGAGGACGCCCATCGCACCCTGGTGGCGATGCTGCGGGCGCTGCCGGGCTGATGGCCCCCTGGTGGGAACACTGGCGGCAGCCCACATCGCGACCCGATGGTCCCACCCCTGGCACCAGCGCCATCGTCCATCCTCCTTCCTGCCAGCCCCTGGGCTGGCGCCCTCGCCCTCGACTGGTTGCTGGCGCCCGGCCAGCGGGCCGGCGGCACCCAGCTGGCGCTGCCCCAGCAGGGTCTGGGCGGCGACAACCCCCTGCGCTGGTGGGCGGCGGGCACCTATGGGGGAGCCCTGCGCCGCCGCCTGCTGCGGCTGCGGCGCCGGCCCGATCACCAGGCCATGGCCAGCCTGGTGATCGGACTGGCCAGCGCTCTGCGGTCCGAACCGATCACTGCACGGCGGCGGGTGCTGCTGGTACCGGTGGCCAGCTGGAAGCGCCAGGCCAATCCGCTGCCCCGGTTGCTGGCGAGCTGTCTGGGGCGCCAACTCGGCTGGCCGGTGAGCGATCTGCTGAGGCGGAGCCGACCGGTGCTGGGCCAGCACCACCTGGGCAGGGAGCTGCGTTTTGCCAATCAGGCCGGAGCCTTCCGCAGCGCCGCGTCTGCCCGCCAGCAGGCAGGCCCGAGGCCGGTGGTGCTTGTGGTCGATGACATCCTCACCACCGGCGCCACCGCACTGGCAGCCCAGGATGCCCTGCGGGCCAGTGGCTGGCGGGTGGCAGGCCTCGCCTGCCTGGCCCGCACTCCCAGGACCAGTCCGTGATCTAAGATCAGCAGGTCGCAGCAGCGACAGGCCGGGATAGCTCAGTTGGTAGAGCAGGCGACTGAAAATCGCCGTGTCCCCAGTTCAAATCTGGGTCCTGGCATCCCATTTGATCCCGTTGGTCCGACAACCATTGCGGGAGAAACCACTTCTGCTCAGAACCGTGCCTCGACCTCTCGACCCCTTTGGGGCTTCCGGAACGGGCAAGCAGGTGTTCGATAATGCCGACAGCTTTGCCCAGGCCTTTGACGAGGCCTGGCAGCGACACGAGCGGGAGCAACCGACCCACGGCCTCGATCGCGCCAGCAAGCGCGACCTGATCCTGGAGCAGCTGAGCGACCACCCCTTCCTCGGCAGTTCGCCAGAGCTGGCCCGCCAGGTCGCCGATTTCCGGCTGCGCCTGCTTGGTCTCTAAGCCACGCTCCAAGCCCCATGGACACGCCCCTGATCCGTCTCCTGCGCCTGCTGAGCGCCGGCTTCAGCAACCAGCAGCAGGCCTTTGAAAACCCACCGCTCTACGCCCACATTCTGGTCAAGTTCCGGCCATTGCCCCAGTTGGCAGCAGGGTCGCTGCTGCTCGATCAGAGCTACGCCATCAATCCAGCCGCGCCCTACCGCCTGAGGGTGCTGCGTCCGGAGCAGGGTCCGAATGGGCTGATCATCCACAACCAGGCACTGGTCGACGACCAGCGCTTCTGGGGCGCGATCGAGGACCGGACGCTGCGCGACCAGATCCAAGCCACCGATCTGATTCCGCTGGACGGGTGTGCCTACGTGGTGCGTGAAAGCGGCGACGGCTTCGTGGGTGAAGTGGAGCCGGGCTGCCGCTGCCTGGTGGAACGGAAGGGCCAGACCACCTACCTGGTGAGCCGACTGGAGCTCAGCCCCGGCGGCATGCGCACGATTGATCGCGGCCACGATCCCCAGTCTCACGAGCTGGTGTGGGGATCTCTGGCTGGGGAGTTTGCATTCGAGCGGGTGGCGGACTACAGCCAGGAGATCCCCGAGCACTGGCTGCCCGAGCTGACCCGTTGACCTGCCCAAGGCCACGGGCAGTCACCCAGACCACGCCAACGGCCCGAGCCTCAACGCCCGTTCAGGCACTCAGGCGCTCCAGCCGATCGCCGTCTGCCCCGGCACACGCCTCGACGGCATAGGGATCAACCAGTTGCTCATCCATGAACGGCTGCTCCCCCTCCTCATAAAAGGGGTCAGCCGCCGTCTCGCCAGCCGCCCCGTCGTCGGAGTGGACCTCTGGCCGCGCCAGCGCCAGCACCCCAGCCCCCTGGCGAACGGCCACCGAGCCCTCCAGGCCACTGAGCACCATCTCCAGGCGAGCCAGTCGCTCCTCGGTGTCATCCAGTCGCAGGTCTGTATCGAGGCAGAGCCCCGCACCCTGGACCTGGTTGTCCAGCAACGACTGGATCCGCAACTCCTGGGCCGCTAGACGTTCCTCCAGCTCAAGCAGGCGAAAGGCGAGTGATTCGGTCAGTTCGGTGAGGCTCTGCAACTGACCTGCCAGACGCGACACCGGCTGGCCGCCGGAGACCGGACGGGGGGAGGCAGTCGCGGAGGCAGTCGCCATGAGAGGCGGATCGAGTGGGCCGATGGTATCGGCGGCGCCAGGCCATGCCAGGGGCGCGTTTGTAACGATTGTGAAAGCGCCGTGATGGAACCCGAAGGCCCCCATAGGATCCGGCAGCACCCTCTGCGGGTGACTGCCCCCAAAGCCTGGCCGCGCCCAGTGGCGCCCAGTGGCACTGCCCGTGGCACTGGTTGCCTGCCAGTGGCATTGGTTGCACCGCAGCCGGTTGTTGGCGATTCAGTTGGTCGCCGCCTCGGCTCTCCCCCTTCTCCCGGCCCCTCCCGTCCATGACCCTCGCCAACGCCGCCTATCTGGGCATCGAGCGTTTCCAGAACGACCGCACCAGGGAAAACTGGAGCAACGCCACGGAAAACGACAAGGCCCTGCTCATCCGCGCCGTCTACAAGCAGGTGCTCGGCAACCAGTACGTGATGGCCAGCGAGCGGCTCGAGGGTCCCGAGTCCCTGTTCAAGCGGGGTTACCTGAGCGTGCGGGAGTTTGTGCGTCAGGTGGCAAAGAGTGGCCTGTATAAAGCCAAGTTCTTCGAGAACTGCAATCCCTACCGCTTCATTGAGCTCAACTTCAAGCATCTGCTCGGCCGGGCACCGCAGAACAAGGCCGAGATGCTGCATCACTTCACGATCCTGCAGGAGCAGGGCTACGACGCCGAGATCGATTCCTACCTCGACAGCCCCGAGTATCAGGAGCGCTTCGGCGAGGAGGTGGTTCCCTACCTGCACGGCTTCAACTACGGCACCGGCCAGCAGGGCCTGCAGTTCTCCTACATGCTGCAGTTGACCCGGGGTGTCGGGGCTTCGGTGCGGGGCGACCTGCTCAAGACTCAGTCGCGCCTCAATCCGGCCGTGCACGCCGAGCTGCCATTGCCGGTGGTGAGCCCGAACGCGGCCGGCGCCGTGTTCCGCAAGGTCGATGCCGATGGCGTGACCCGCCAGGGTGTGGGATCCGGCGAGGAAGGTCGGACCTTCCGCGTCGAGATCACCGGTTTCAACAATTACCGCCTGCACAAGCGCAGCAACCGGGTCCGCTTCATTCCCTTCAACAAATTGCTGCAGTACCAGCAGCAGATTCATCGTGAAGGCGGTCGTATCGCCAGCATCACCCCAGTGAACTGAAGGCCCCTTCGCCTTCTGTCTGGATTCCAGGCCTGACGCCGAACTTTTCCCTCTGCCCTGATTCCCCCACAGCCATGAAGGTCTCTGCAGGCACCCGCGGCACCAGCTTCAACAGCGGCCGCCAGGTCACGTTCACGGTAACCGGCATGAACAACAACGATTTCTCCCGTACGGCGGATCTCGTGATGAACGTGCCTTACACCCGCATGAATGAGACAATGCGCATGGTGCAGCGCATGGGTGGCAAAATCACGGGCGTCAGCGTCAGCGGCGGCGATCTTCCAGCCAAGGCATCGGCTCCTGCCCGCAAGAAAGGGGCCAAGTCTGGCGAGGGCTGAGCCCAATCTGATTGCCACTGCTCCACAGCTGTGGGCTCTCCAGCCGCCCGGTGACCGGGCGGCTTTTTTATGGCCGGATCCGGGCCGGCCCACCCGGGCTGAACACCTCCCAGCGCCCCCCTGGGCCCTACTCATAAACCGGCTGCGACGACAGGCTTTGGCGGCGGTGACCGTTTGTTAACAGGCCCCCGGCTGAAGGCCGACAAGTCCAAGAATGACCAGGTCAAGTTGACGAGTGCCTGGCGGCAGCTGGGCGACCCCAACCTGGCGCCCTATCCACCCTCCCCGACTCCCCGTCGAGAACAGGAGCTCCTCAATGTTCGACGCCTTCACCAAGGTCGTTGCGCAGGCTGATGCCCGCGGCGAATTCATCAACGCTGGTCAGATCGACGCCCTC
>JBEDAU010000221.1:0-7050 GCA_041177605.1 Cyanobacteriota bacterium
TCCAACCCTGGGCAATGATGTAAGCGATCTGGTCGTAGATCTCGTCCTGGGTGAAGGGCGGCAGGAAGCCGAACGTCTCCAGGGTGGCGACTGTTTGGTAGTCACCCACGGTGCTCTTGAAAGGCATGGGGTTCCTTGAGATGGATGGAATGAATGCTTGGGAGGGAAACAACCCGAAGTTGTTTCCCTGATCCCGTCAGCGAGAGGCTCAGTTGACGTCGAGCTTGTCGACGGTGTCGAACTCGAACTTGATTTCCTTCCAGGTCTCGAGAGCGATGGCCAGCTCGGGGCTGTGCTTCGCGGCTTCCATCAGGATGTCGCGACCTTCGCGCTCGATTTCGCGACCGGCGTTGCGAGCCTTGACGCAGGCCTCGAGGGCCACACGGTTGGCAGCAGCACCAGCAGCGGAACCCCAGGGGTGACCGTGGGTACCACCACCGAACTGCAGCACCGAGTCGTCGCCGAAGATGCTGACCAGCGCGGGCATGTGCCACACGTGGATACCGCCGGAGGCCACGGCGAACACGCCGCCCATGGAACCCCAATCCTGGTCGAAGAAGTTACCGCGGCTGCGATCTTCGGGAACGAACGATTCGCGCAGCTGGTCGATGTAGCCGAGGGTCGACTGACGGTCGCCCTCCAGCTTGCCGACCACGGTGCCGGTGTGCAGCTGGTCACCACCGGAGAGGCGCAGGCACTTGGCCAGCACCCGGAAGTGGATGCCGTGCTTGGGGTGACGGTCGATCACCGCGTGCATGGCGCGGTGAATGTGCAGCAGCATGCCGTTCTTGCGGCACCACTTCGCCAGACCGGTGTTGGCCGTGAAGCCACCGGTGATGTAGTCGTGCATGATGATGGGCTGGCCCAGTTCCTTGGCGAACTCGGCGCGCTCATACATCTCCTCGGGGGTCGCTGCCGTGCAGTTGAGGTAGTGACCCTTCTTCTCGCCGGTTTCCTGCTCGGCCAGCTTCACAGCTTCGGCCACGAACTCGAAACGGTTCTGCCAGCGCTGGAAAGGCTGGGAGTTGATGTTCTCGTCGTCCTTGGTGAAGTCGAGACCACCGCGGAGGCACTCATACACCACACGGCCGTAGTTCTTGCCGCTCAGGCCGAGCTTCGGCTTGATGGTGCAGCCCAGCAGGGGACGGCCGTACTTGTTCATCCGGTCGCGCTCGACCTGGATGCCGTTCGGCGGGCCCATGCAGGTCTTGATGAAGGCCAGCGGGAAGCGGATGTCTTCCAGGCGCAGGTGGCGCAGGGCCTTGAAGCCGAACACGTTGCCGACCAGGGAGGTCAGCACGTTGGTGATGGAACCCTCTTCGAACAGGTCGAGGGGGTAGGCGATGAACGCATAGAAGGATTCCTTGTCGCCAGGAACGTCTTCGATGCGGTAGCAGCGGCCCTTGTAGAAGTCGAGGTCGGTGAGGAGCTCGGACCACACGGTGGACCAGGTGCCGGTGGAGGACTCAGCAGCCACGGCGGCGGCGACTTCCTCACGGGGCACACCTTCCTGGCCGGTGCACTTGAAGCAGGCCAGCAGGTCGGAATCGAGGGGGACGTAATCAGGAGTCCAATACGTGTCGCGGTACTCCTTGACCCCAGCGTCGTACTTCTTGCTCATGGAGATTCTCCGGTTGGGTCGGGTAAGGGGATGAGGGATCTGCGCCTAGGCGTCAGATGACTCAGTCCTTCGAGCCAACGAAGCCGGCGCTGCTACCCAGGGCAGGCTCCACTTCGCGGTGGGGGCGGGCAATGATGTGAGCAGCCACCAGGCCGTCGCCCACGCGCTCGCAGGCATCGGCGCCGGCGCGCACTGCGGCGTTCACCGCACCGGTTTCGCCGCGCACCATCACGGTGACGTAGCCGCCGCCGACGAACTCGCGGGCGATCAGCCGCACTTCGGCAGCCTTGGTCATGGCGTCAGCCGCTTCGATCGCGGGCACCAGACCGCGGGTCTCGATCATGCCGAGGGCGATGCCCATGGTTTCGTTAGCCATTACCTGCTCCTGGAGGAGGGGGTGGAATGTTCGCGCTCAACCATGCTCCGGCGCGAAACCCCCCGTCAACCCATTTGGACAGTGGCGACCATCACCGTTTGCAGAGCGTCAGATAAGCGGCCCTGATCGGTGCCTTACAAAACGTTAGGTTTTGCTTGGCAGCCCAGTGCTGGGCTGGATTCCAGCCCTCCCGCAACGGCAGCGGCAGCTCCACTCAGAGCGCGTCGGCCGCCGACACGTAGGCCACGCCGCCGTAGTAGGCCAGCAGGGGGCGCAGGGTCTGGCGCAGGCGCTCCAGGGGCTCGGCGTCGCAGAAGACGACCACGTGGGCGTTGGCGCCGAGGCCGCTGAAGTCCATCCCCTCCGACACGGCCCCGTGGGGCCCCCGGCCGGTGACGTGGCGGATCACCGAGTAGCCCGGCGCCCCGGCCGCCTCGATGGCCTCCAGCACCCGGGGCAGCTCCCGCTCGCTGAGGATCAGATCCACCCGGTTCATGGCTGTCGCGGCGTCAGGGGAGTGGGGGGGGTCATGGCTGACCCGCCAGGGCCCGCACCATCGCCATATAGAGCGGAATGCCCACGATGATGTTGAAAGGGAAGGTGACCCCCAGGGCACTGGAGATGTAGAGGCTGGGATTGGCCTCGGGCACCGTCATCCGCATCGCCGCCGGCACGGCGATGTAAGAGGCGCTGGCCAGCAGCACCACGAACAGCAGGGCGTTGCCCGGATCCAGCCCCAGCAGCCGGGCCATCACCGCCCCCACGCCGGCATTGAAGAGGGGCATGAGGATCGAGAACCCGATCAGGAAGGCGCCGGCATCGCGCAGATCCCGCAGCCGCTGGGCCGCCACCATGCCCATGTCGAGCAGGAAGAAGCTCAGCGCCCCGTAAAACAGTTGGTCGGTGAAGGGCTGCATCTTGTCGACCCCGGCCTGGCCCTGGCTGGCCACCAGGGCACCGATCAGCAGGCTGCCCACGATCAGCAGCACCGACCCGTTGAGCAGGGCCTCGTGCAGCACCAGCCCCCAGTTCATGCCGCTGGCATCGGCCCCGTGGCCGGCAGCGGCAGGGGCCGAGGGGCGCAGCTGGGGCGCTGCCGCCAGCTTCACGAGCAGCAAACCCACGATGATGGCGGGCGACTCCATCAGGGCCAGGGCGGCCACCATGAAGCCGTCGAAGGGCACCTGCTGGGTGTCGAGGAAACTCTCGGCGGTGATGAAGGTCACCGCGCTGATCGAGCCGTAGGTGGCGGCCATGGCCGCGGCATTGAAGCCATCGAACTTGAGCCGCAGCACCAGGAAGCTGTAGAGCGGCACCAGCAGCGACATCGCCACCGCCGCCAGGATCGTGGGCAACACCTGGCCGCCCAGGCCGCTGTGCTGCAGCTCCACACCCCCCTTGAAACCGATCGCCAGGAGGAGGTAGAGGGAGAACAGCTTCGGAAGCGGTGCCGGCACCTCCAGATCCGAGCGCACCAGCACGGCCAGCACGCCGAGGAAGAAGAACAGCACCGGCGGGCTGAGCAGGTTCTGCAGCACCAGGCTGGTGTCCATGCAGAAACACTAGGAAGGCCCGGCCGATCTGGCCGCAACCGCTGCTGCGCAACAATGGCGACCCGCTGCAGCGACCCCGTGGCCGTGCTGGTTATCGCCAGTGGCAATCCCCACAAGGTGGCCGAGCTCGGCACCATGCTCGCAGCGGTGGAGCTGGAGGTGCGCCAGCAGCCCGGCGATCTGGAGATCGAGGAAACGGGCAGCAGCTACGCCGAAAATGCCCGGCTGAAGGCCGAGACCGTGGCGCGCCTCACCGGCGAATGGGCCCTGGCCGACGATTCCGGCATTGAGGTGGACGCCCTCGGCGGAGCCCCCGGGCTGTACTCGGCCCGGTACGCCCCCACCGACCACGAGCGCATCCACCGGCTGCTGAAGGAACTCGGCGATTCCCTCTACCGCGGCGCCAGCTTCGTGACCGCCATGGCCCTGGCCGACCCCAGCGGCACCACGGTGCTGGAGGCTGAAGGCATCTGCCGTGGGCTGGTGCTGCGGGCCCCCCAGGGCCATGGCCCCGGCTACGACCCGATCTTCTGGGTGCGGGAGGCCGGCAGCACCTACAGCGCCATGGGCGAGCATCTCAAGAGCAAGCTGGGCAGCCGCGGCAAGGCCGCTCGCCAGCTCGCCCCCGGGCTCAGGCGTCTGCTCGGGCTGGAACAGTGGCGCGAGCGCTAGCGGTGCGCTGAGGGCTCAGCTCAGCCGCGGGCGCTGGCATTCACGTGGTGGATGGCCCGCATTGCCGCAGCGGCCGCCTCCTCCACATCCCCTTCGCGGCCGGCCAGGGTGAGGCGCCCGAACGCCCCGACCGCCTTCACGTCGACAACGGTGATGTTGGAGGCCTTCTCGGCTTCGTTGGCGGCGATCAGCACGTAGCCGGCCGGCTCGGTTTCGAGGATGAACATGCTCATCCCGGCCTGGATCATCGAGCCGCGGCGGTTCTGGCGGTTGATCAGCACCGCATGGTCGGGGGTGATGGCGCGGATGATCTCGGTCCAGCTCACCTCGCAGCGGCTGCGGTCCTCCTTGCGGTTGCCGATCGCCTCGAGCACCACGTCGCCCGAGTGGAGCACGTTGCTCTGGTCGCGGTGGTAGAGCGCCAGCGAGCCGAAGGCCCGCTCCACGATCATCTGGCCCAGGCGCACGGTGCTGGCCTTGAGGGCAATGTCGGTGACCCGGTGCACCGCCATGCCGGGCGACACCTCCAGCCACAGGCAGGCATCCCCCGGAATCGGCAGAAAACCCTGGCTCACCGTGCCCATGTAGGCGGCGAGCTGGGGCTGCAGCGAATCGAGAAACACGTAGGTGCGCAGCTCGATCGACTGCACCTGGCTGTTCTGCCGGGCCAGCCGGGAGCCCTCGCTGTCGGTGGTGATCACGCAGCTGGCGCCGTCGCTGTCGGCGTCGACGACGGTGCCGGTGATCAGGGGTGATGTGCCCGAAGAACCGCTGGCAAACGAGCGGGACAGCTGCACACCGCTTCGCCTCTGCCGGCTGGCCCGATCGTCAGGAGTGAGCGGGCGGGAGGGCATCAGCGGGGCAGCAACTCCTGAACTGGTGCCGAAAGCGGCCAAACTTTACCCCGGCTCCCGGCCCGGCCCTTGCCCGCCCGGATGGAGCCGGTACCGTCCGATCGACGTGGATGGGACGTTCCATGGCCAGCAAGCGCCAGACCACCGCCAGCCGCTCTGCGGCGGCCGAGGCCGAGCCGATTCCGGCGGAGCAGCACACCGGCGGTGCCGCCGAGTGGATCGCCGAAGCGGCGGCCCAGGGGGTGAAGCCCGAGCAGGCCCTGGCGCTGATCGGCCTGGGCCTGATGCGCAAGATGGCGGCCGATGGCCAGGCCCTGCCCTGGGTGTGGAACGAGGCTGAGGACGGGGGCCAGGCCGATCTGGCCGCCCTGCGCCAGCGGCTCGAACTCACCCAGCTGGCCCTGCAGACCGGCGCCCCGCTGAGCACCGCCGAGGTGTCGCAGCTGCTGGGGGCCCGGCCCGGGGCTGCCGTGGTGGAGCGGGGTGGTCTGCGGGCACGCCGCATCGCCCGCAATGTGTGGAAGCTCAGCAAGCTCGGCGAGGAGAGTGGCTTCGGCGACGGCTTCCGCCGCCGCCTCTGAAGCCCGCAAGCGCAGGGAGGGGCTGGGCCGACGGCTCAGTCGGCCAGCCCCACCAGCTGCAGCGAGAGATCCCAGACCCCCTGGGCCACTTCGGGATCACTGGCCTTGTCGGAGAGCTCCTGGCTGAACTGCTTGCCGCCCTGCTTCTGGCGGTTGCCCCAGCTCCAGTGCACACCAGAGGTGGCGAAGGCGGGATCGGCCACCACCTGGGCCACCCGTTCGCCGGCCAGGGCCTGGCTCACGTAGCCGCCGGTGATGTTCTTCTGGAACCAGGGAAAGATCGTCTGGAACGCCCTGGGGGTGTTGCGGAACAGGGGCGTGTCGGCCACACAGCCGGGATAGAGCGAGCTGAACACGATCCCGGTGGAGCCATGCAGGCGGCGGTGCAGCTCCTGGGTGGTGATCATGTTGCAGAGCTTGCTGTCCTTGTAGGCCTTGCCAGGCTTGAAGGGCTTGCCGTTGGCCATCGCGATCGGCGCCTTGAAGCCGGCCTTGAAGCCGCTCAGATCACCCAGATCCGCCGGAGCCGGGATGGGGATCTTGCCGCCCAGTTCCTTGGAATTGGCCGTCACGGTGCCGAGGATCACCACGCGGCGGGAGGGATGCCGGGATTCCTGAATCTTGGGCAGCAGCAGCTGGATCAGCAGGAAATGGCCCAGGTGGTTGGTGGCCATCGAGAGCTCGTAGCCCTGGGGGGAGCGCTCGGGCTGCTTGAGCCGCGGCTTGTACACGGCCGCATTGATCACCAGGGCGTCGAGGGGCAGTCCCAGGGAGTCGACCAGGGTCTCAACCCCCACGCGGACGCTGTCGAGATCGCCCAGGTCGATGCGCAGGTGATGGAGGCGGTCGGCGGGTATGCCGAGCGCATCAGCGGCGGCGGCGGCGCGCACCGGATCACGGTTGGCGGTGACCACCGTCCAGCCCCGATCGATCAGGGCCTTGGTGGTGTGGAGACCGACGCCGGAGGTGGTTCCGGTGATCAGGACCGTGCCAGGGGTGGCGGGGACACCTGAGGAGGGGGTGGCCATGGTCGCGTGCGCTGGCATCGCAGGGGCGCGCAGTCGAAGGGGCGCCCAACCTTAAGGGTCGGATCGCCAGACGACGCGCAGCCGGTTGGGGGCGATCCACTGGCTCTGCTCACGGATCAGCCGTTGTTCACCCTCGACGCTGAACAGCTGGTCGAAGCGTTCCCGGGCCTTGGCCAGCTTGGCGTTCTCCAGTTCCAGCACGGCGGCCAGCTCACCCTGGCGCTCCATCCGCTGCTGGTAGGCAGTGGCCAGGCGCACCAGGCTCACCGCCGCCACCACCACGAGGCCGCACTTCACAATCAGGCCGATCACGCTGCAAACCAGCTCCTGCTGGTCGTGCGGAGCCTTGGCGGCCACGCTGGTGA
>JBEDAU010000222.1:0-3419 GCA_041177605.1 Cyanobacteriota bacterium
CGGCTGCTGGAGGCCCTGGTGCTGCTCACCGTGCTGGCGGGCCTGCTGGGTCTGATCGCCCGCGACAACCTGTTTCTCAAGGCCCTCGCCATGGATGTGATGGGCACCGGGGTGGTGGCCCTGTTCGTGCTGGTGGCGGCCCGTGGCGGCCTGCGCACGCCGATCCTGGAGGCGCCGCAGCTGCCCCAGCCCGCCCTGCTCTGGGCCGATCCCACCCCCCAGGCCGTGATCCTCACGGCGATCGTGATCGGCCTGTCGATCCAGGCCCTGCTGCTGGTGGTGATCACCCGGCTGGCCCGGCTCGATCCCCTGCTCGACACCGCCAGCTTTGAGCAGCTCAGCGCCGCTGCCATGGGGGGCTCATCCGATGCCTGAGCCCTCCTCCGCCCTGCTCACGGCCTGGTTGCTGCTGCCGCTGCTGGCGGCGTTCACGGCACCGCTGCTGCCAGCGCTGGCCCGGCCCCTGGCCCTGCTGTCGGCCCTGCTGGGCGCCGGTCTCGGTCTGGCACTCAGTGCCGGGATGGGGCCCTGGAGCCTGGAGCTGATCGGCCCGCTCGGGGTGTTGCTGCAGTTCGATGCCACCGCGGCCCCGTTTGTGCTGCTCAACGGGCTGGTGGTGCTGGCGGTGCTGCTGGATGGCTGGCGCCAGCCGCTGAGCGGGCCGTTTCCCGTGCTGCTGATGGTGCTGCTGGCGGGCCTCAACTCCGCCTTCGTGGCGGTGGATCTGGTGAGTCTCTACGTGGCGCTGGAGGTGGTGGGCATCACCGCCTTCCTGCTGATGCTGGGCCAGCGCAGCGGCCTGCAGCTGTGGATCGGCCTGCGCTACCTGCTGGTGGGCAACACCGTGATGGTGGTGTACCTGCTGGGTGTGGCGCTGCTCTACCTGCGCAGCGGCAGCTTCCGGCTGCAGGCCCTGGCCGATCTCGCCTCGGCCGATTCCGCGGAGGGTGCCGGCGCCACCGTGGCGGTGGTGCTGGCGCTGCTGCTGGTGGGGCTGCTCACCAAGGCGGGCGTGTTTGTGAGCGGCCTGTGGCTGCCGCGCACCCACGCCGAGGCCCCGGCCAACGTGTCGGCCCTGCTCTCCGGGGTGGTGGTGGCCGGGGGCCTCTGCCCGGTGCTGCGGCTCAGCCAGGCCCTGCCCCAGCTGCAGCCGCTGTTGCTCTGGATCGGCCTGGCCAGCGCCCTGCTGGGGGTGATCTACGCCCTGGCGGAGGGCGATCTCAAGCGGTTGCTGGCCTGGAGCACCCTCTCGCAGGTGGGGCTGGTGATCCTCGATCCCGCGGTGGGCGGCGTGTATGCCCTGGCCCACGGCCTGGCCAAGGCGGGGCTGTTCCTGCTGGCCGGCCAGGTCGGCGAGCGGGACCTGGCGCGCTGGCGCCGGTCGCCCCTGCCGCTGCAGCAGGGCCTGCCCCTGTGGCTGGGGGCCCTCTCGATTGCCGGGGCGCCACCCCTGCTCGGCTTCTGGGCCAAGGAGGGGCTCAGCCGCAGCCTCAGCGGCCCGGCCAGCACCGTGCTCCTGCTGGCGATGGTCGGCACCGCGGCGGTGTATGCACGGCTACTGCTGCGCCCCCTGGCGCCGGCCGGCGCCGGCCTGCCCCCCGGCCCGGCGCTGCTGGCACTGGTCTTGCTGGCTGGCGGCCTGCTGTTGGCCCCGCTGCCGGCCCAGGGCAGCCTGCTCAAAACCGGGGCGGTGCTGGCGGCCGGGGCCGGCCTGGAGCTTCTGTTGGATGGGGCCCGTCGGGCCACGGCCGGGCTGCGAGGCCTGGCCCTGCCGGCGCTGGAGCGCATCGACGACCTGCTCGGCGGCATCGCCGTGGTGGGGGCGGCCCTGATGGCCCTGTTGCTGAGGGGAGGACTGCCATGGGCCGTGTGATCACGGTTGCCCTGCGGCTGCTGATCTGGCTGCTGCTCACCGGCGACCCGGGCCGGGTGAATGTGCTGATCGGCGTGCTGGTGGCGGTGCTGCTGCCGATGTCGCGTCGCAGCCGGCGGCTGCCGCTGCGCCCGCTGCTGGTGGCCCTGCGCGACAGCCTGCTGGCGATCCCCCAGGCCTTCGCTGAGGGGTGGGTGCTGCTGCGCTCCGGCCGGGCCCTCAGCGAACGGCTGGAATCCCAGCGCTTCAGCGATTCCGATTCGGCCCTGTTGATCTTTCTCGAGGTGTTCCGCGTGACGCTCACCCCGTTCACGATCGCGCTCGGCCTGGAGGCCGGCGGCCACGCCTTCCGGGTGCACCGGGTGGCCCCCCCGGAGCCGCGGCGATGAGAGCGACCTGGCTCGAACTGGTGCAGCTCGGCATGGTGGTGGCGCTGCTGCTGCCGATCCTGGTGGCCTGCCGCCGCAGCGATGTGTGGCATCGCCTGGCGGCCCTGGCCAGCCTCTCCACCAAGGTGGCGCTGCTGATGCTGGTGGTGTCGGTGGTGCGCGACGACTGGATGGTCGGCGTGGTGGGCGTGATCGTGCTCAGCGTCGGCAATGCGGCCGTGATGTTGTTGGCCAACCTGCTGCGGGGGGCGGATCGCTGATGCCCAGCCTGCTTTTCCTCTCAGCCCGTCACCTCTTGGAGGCGCTCAGCGCCCTGCTGCTGATCGGCGGCCTGCTGCTGTGGTTTGCCGGCACCTGGCCCCTGCTGGGCCGCAGCAGCTATCTGCACAAACTCCACTTCCTGGGCATCGGCGACACCCTGGGTTCCGCGCTGATGTTGCTGGGCCTGCTGCTGCGGCTCAACCGCGAGTGGCCGCTGTTGCTGCTGGCACTGATCTCGCTGGTGATCTGGAACACGATCTTCGGCTACGTGCTGGCCAGCTGCTCCCAGGCGAGTCGGGCCGCAGATCCCACCCCGGAGGTGCGCCCATGACCCTCACCCAGGACCTCCCCCTGCTGCTGCCGCTCACGGCCCTGCTGCCGCTCACCGCGATCCTGCTGGTGGCCCAGGGCAACCCCTATCAGACCCTCGTGTTGCGGGGTTTGCTCGGGGCTGTGTCGGCCCTGATTTACGCGCTGCTCGGCGCCGCCGACGTGGCCCTCACCGAGGCGTTGGTGGGCACGCTGCTCTCCACCACCCTCTATGCGGTGGCGCTGCGCTCCTCGATGGTGCTGCGGGTGGCGGTGGCCACCGAGCTGCCGGCTGAGCTGCCGGCTGAGCTGCCGGCCGAGTCGCCGGATGAGCTGCTGGGCGAGCAGCTGCGCCGCTGGATCGATCCACTGCACCTGCGGCTGGAGCTGCTCAGCCCCGCCGACGTTGACCTGCACGCCGTGCTCGAAGCCACCTCCACAGGCTCGTTTCGCTTGCTGCTGCACAACCGCCAGCTGCTGGAACGGCTGGCGCCGCTGCCCGGTGCCCAGGCGTGGCGGCAGGCCGGCCACCAGCTCGCCCACCGGGAGCTTCAGCCCCTGCCGCCCGCTGCAGCCATGCCCCCCGC
>JBEDAU010000223.1:0-6831 GCA_041177605.1 Cyanobacteriota bacterium
GCCCTGCCGCGGCTGCATGCCTGTGCCGCCGATCCCCTGGTGCTGGAGCTGATTGAGGGGCTCACCGGTGCCCTGGCCGAAGGACAGCTGGACCTGGAGCTGCCCTCGGCGGCCCATGGCCTAGCCCTGGCGCACTCCCCCCTGGCCGCCGATCCCGACGGGCCGCTGGTGCTGGAGGGCCAGCGGGTGCTGTGGCGCCGTTGGCAGCGGCAGCGCGACCGGGTGCTCGACGCGCTGGTGAGCCGGGCGGGCCAGGCGGCGACCACGGGCGCCGGGCCGTCACGCGCTGCGGACGGGGATCTCGATGCCGACCAGGCACGGGCGGTGGCCGCCGTGCTGCGCCATCGCCTGGTGCTGCTCGAGGGCGGGCCGGGCACCGGCAAGACCAGCACGGTGGCGCACATGATCCGGGCCCTGCGCACCCACAGGCCAACCTGCCGCATCCATCTGGCTGCCCCCACCGGCAAGGCCGCTGCCCGCCTGCGGGCCGCCCTGGCCGGCAGCGGCGGCAGCAGCAGCGGCAGCGGCAGCGGCAGTGACGCTGCCGCTGCACGGCTGCCCTGCACCACCCTGCACCGGCTGCTGGAGAGCCGGGGTGAGCGCTTCGGTCGCCACCGCCATCACCCCCTGGCCCTGGATGTGCTGGTGGTCGACGAGCTCTCCATGGTGGACCTGGCCCTGATGGAGGCCCTGCTGGAGGCCCTGCCCAGCGATTGCAGCCTGGTGCTGGTGGGCGATGCGGCCCAGCTGCCGCCCGTGGCGCCGGGGGCCGTGCTGCAGGAGCTGCAGGCACCGGCGCGGCGCCAGGCCCTCGGCGCCGCGGCCATCACCCTGCGCACCACTTACCGCAACAACGGCGCCATCGCCGCGGTGGCCGCAGCTCTGCGGGCAGAGGAGCAGCCGCTGCAACCCCTGCTGGCCCGGCTGCCGGCCGATGCCAACCTGCGCTGGCTGCAGTGCGACCCCAGCCAGCTGCCGGCGGAGCTGGTGGTCTGCCTGCGGCAGCAGCAGGAAGGCCTGGCCAAAGGCAGCCGGCAGCTGGGGGCGGCCGAGGGGGATGGCCCCGCCCTGGCCCTGCTGGCCCGGCTGGAACAGCTGCTGGTGCTGAGCCCCGTGCGCCGCGGCCGCTGGGGGGTGGAGGCCGTGCATCGCCTGCTGCTGGGCGATGGGCTGGAGCGCGGTCCGCTGCACTGGCCCCTCGGCACGCCGGTGCTCTGCACCCGCAACCGGCTCGAGCTGGGGCTGGCCAACGGCGATGTGGGGCTGGTGGTGGAACGGGACGGCGAGCGGCGGTTGCTGTTCGCCGGCGAGGGCCCGGGCTGCGCCAGCTGGATCCATCCGGCCCAGCTGCCCGAAGCCGAGCCGGCCTTCGCACTCACCGTGCACAAGGCCCAGGGCAGCGAGGCCAAGGTGGTCTGGCTGTTGCTGCCCGGCAGCGACCGCCCCCAGCAGCGCCTGCTCTACACCGGCCTCACCCGCGCGCGCCAGCAGGCCGTGCTGATCACCCCGCCCCTCTGAGCCGGCGGGGGTGGGGCAGGGCAGCCCCATCTTCTGGCCAGGGAGCCCGGGCCCGCCACACTGGGGGCAACGGCAGTGCCTGCCATGGGCATCCGCAGCGAGCGGCCCTGGGGCTGGTTTGAAACCCTGGGGGAGGGGCCCGGCTATCGGGTCAAGCGGCTGTGCGTGCTGGCCGGCCGCCGCCTGAGCCGCCAGCGCCACCACCACCGCTGCGAGCACTGGGTGGTGGTGGGAGGCGATGGCCAGCTGGAATGCGGCGATGCCCGGATCGACGCCGCGGCGGGCACCACCCTGTTCATTCCCCTGGGCACCGTGCACCGCGCCACCGCCTCCAGCACCGATCTGGTGATCGTGGAAGTGCAGCGCGGTGCGCTGCTGAGCGAAGACGACATCGAACGCCTGGCCGACGATTACGGCCGGACCTAGCGGTGCTATCGTTTTATTTCAGCCTTTATCAAAGGCAGGGCAGTTCATCTGGGTTTCTGCCGGCCTGCGTTGAAGGACATCACCAGGCTCCGGCCTGAGCAGGCCCCATTTGACCTCCATGATCCAACCGTCCAGCGACGGCACCCTGTCGTGCGCCGTGGTTTCTGAAGCCACAGCTGCCGAGGCCATGGCTTCCGATGCACCCGTGGCCGATGCCGTGGGAGCCAACGCCATGGTCTCGAACACCGTGGGTTCCAACTCCTTGGGTTCCAGCGCCATCGTGGCTGATGCTTCGGTCTTTGACGCCACGGTTTGTGACTCCATGGTTGCTGACGCCATGGCCTCTGACTGCGGCCCGCCTGAGACCGCAGCTGATCCCAGCACAGTGACGCCTGCAGGGGAGCCCGGCGCGAGCGGCACTGCGGCCTCCGGCTTTGCGCGCTTCGGCCTGGCACCGGAAGTGCTGTCTGCGCTCGAGGCGATCGGCTACAGCGAGCCCTCCCCGATCCAGCAGGCCGCGATCCCCGAGCTGATGCTCGGCCGTGATCTGGTGGGCCAGGCCCAGACCGGCACCGGCAAGACGGCGGCCTTCGCCCTGCCGATGCTGGCCCGCCTCGATGCCAGCCAGCGCAAGCCCCAGGTGCTGGTGCTCGCCCCCACCCGCGAACTGGCCCTGCAGGTGGCCGCCGCCTTCAACACCTATGCGGCCCAGCTCCCCAGCGTGCGCACCGTGGCGGTCTACGGCGGCGCCGACTTCCGCGAACAGATCCACCAGCTCAAACGCGGCGCCCAGATCGTGGTGGGCACCCCCGGCCGGGTGATGGACCACATGCGCCAGGGCACCCTCGACCTCTCACAGCTGCGGGCCCTGGTGCTCGACGAGGCCGATGAGATGCTGCGCATGGGCTTCATCGACGACGTGGAGTGGGTGCTGGAGCAGCTGCCGGAGCAGCGCCAGGTGGTGCTGTTCTCGGCCACCATGCCCGCCGAGATCCGCCGCATCTCCCAGCAGTACCTGAACCAGCCGGCCGAGGTCACGATCAGACCGAAGGCGGCCGACGCCAGCCGCATCCGTCAGCGCTTCCTCACCGTGAACGGGCCCCAGAAGCTGGCGGCCCTGGAGCGGGTGCTGGAAAGCGAGACCAGCGAAGGCGTGATCATCTTTGCCCGCACCAAGGCGATCACGCTCACGGTGGCCGAGTCGCTGGAGGGCCACGGCTATGACGTGGCCGTGCTCAACGGCGACGTGCCCCAGGCGCAGCGGGAGCGCACCATCGCCCGGCTCAAGAGCGGCAAGGTGAACGTGCTGGTGGCCACCGACGTGGCGGCCCGCGGCCTGGATGTGGACCGCATCGGGCTGGTGATCAACTACGACGTGCCGTTCGACAGCGAGGCCTACGTGCACCGCATCGGCCGCACCGGCCGGGCCGGGCGCAGCGGCGACGCCATCCTGTTCCTCACCCCGCGCGAGCGGCGCTTCCTCGGCAACCTGGAGCGGGCCGTGGGGCGGCCGATCGAGCCGATGGAGGTGCCGAGCAACGCCACCATCAACCAGAACCGCCTCGATCGGCTGCGTCAGCGGCTCACCACCACCCTGCAGACCCCGACGGCCGGCGAGGAGGAGAGGGCCCTTCTGGCCGAGATCCTGCAGCGGGTGGCGGGCGAACAGGGCTGCAGCTCCGAGCAGCTGGCCCTGGCGGCCCTGCAGCTGAGCCTGGCCGGCAAGCCGCTGCTGCTGCAGGGCCAGGACGACTTCCAGAACCAGCGGGGCGCCGGCCGCGAGTCCGGTCGGGACTTCGGCCGTGACGGCGCGCCGATGGGGCGCCGTCAGCGCTTCGAGCGCCAGGGGGAGCGCAGCGAGCGCTTCGGCGAACGGGGCGGCGGCGGCCCCGAGGCCAACATGGAGCGGTTCCGGGTGGAACTGGGCTGGCGTGACCGGATCAAGCCGGGCAACCTGGTGGGCGCGATCGCCAACGAAACCGGCCTGAACGGCAAGGCGATCGGCCGGATCCAGATCTTCGACACCCACAGCACCATCGACCTGCCCAAGGGCATGCCCGACGACGTCTTCCAGGGCTTGCGCCAGCTGCGGGTGCTCAACCGCCCCCTGCAGATTTCCCGCCTGCAGGGCTGACCCCGCAGGCGGACCGTGACCGGGTCAGGCGCACAGCCCGGTCACATCCCCCATCGACGCCAGGCAGGTGATCTCGGTCACCGACAGCTGCTCCACCGCCACCACGAGGGAGGCGGCCACCTCCAGGCTCTCGCTCTGCACCAGGCTCTGCAGCAGGTCAAAGCGATCCTGGGGAGCCAGCTCACCGTCCTCGCACCAGGCGAGGCTCCAGGGGACAGGGGCCGTCATCGCGGGAAGGGCGGAGATCAGGATTTGCTGACAATGGGACATTACCGGGGGTCGCGCCCCGATCCACACAGTTCCTTCCGATCCCCTTCACGCTTCTCCATGGAAGCCGGGAGTGTCGCCCGGTCACCGCGTACAGTGGAAAAGATTCATAGCGTCATGGCTCCCTTCGGAGCGCTCAGCTTCTCTGGCTCTACCACGTCTTCTGGTAACACCGGTTTTTCTGGCAATCCCTAGGAACCCCTGCAGCAGCGAATCAGTTCCAGGATTTGCATCACAATGACCATTTACGTCGGCAACCTCTCGTTCCAGGCTGAACGCGAGGACCTCGTCGATCTTTTCGGGCAGTACGGCGAAGTGCGCCAGTGCAGCCTGCCCCTCGACCGCGAAACCGGCCGCAAGCGTGGCTTCGCCTTCGTGGAGCTCGCCGACGACGCCGCTGAGCAGAAAGCCATCGACGATCTCCAGGATGTGGAGTGGATGGGCCGCATGATCCGCGTCAACAAGGCCACCCCCCGTGAGGGCGGCGGCGGTGGCGGTGGTGGCCGCGGCGGCTACGGCGGCGGCGGCGGCGGCAACCGTGGTGGTGGCTACGGCGGCGGTGGTGGTGGCTACGGCGGCGGTGGCGGTGGCGGCAACCGCTGGTGATCCGTTGCGCCATCCACACCCCCTGACTCCCTGAGCCAGACCCACGGCTCCCATGCCCAGGCCCCGCTGGACCAGCTCCAGCGGGGCTTTTTTACGGGCCAGGCCAGCGCCGGGGCCGTCGATCAGAGCAGCTGCTGCTCCAGCACCCGGTTGCCATCACCCAGGCAGTCGGGAGTGTCCAGCTCGGCATGGATCCGGGCACGCTGGCGCAGATCGGCGCCGCGGCAGGGGGTGGTCGGATCGGTCTCACGGGGCCCGGGCAGCCAGGCCCGCAGATGGCGGCGGCGCAGGCGAGCGGTCCAGCGGTGGAAGCGATGGAAGGCACGGGTGCGGGTCATGGCACCTCCTCCTTGGGGACACCATCGGTCTATCCCCGTCGGTAGCCCCCTGCGCAGCGCTGCGCCAAGCTTCACCATTCGCCACAGCCCCGCGTCCATGGCGTCAGCCCCAGCCCTGCAACGCCTGATCCGCACCCTGAGGCCGCACCGGCGCCAGGTGTGGCTGGCGGTGGGTTGCTCCGTGCTCAACAAACTGTTCGACCTGGCGCCACCGGTGCTGATCGGCCTGGCGGTGGATGTGGTGGTGCAGCAGGACACCGCCTGGCTCACCCGCTTCGGCGTCAGCTCCGTACCGGGCCAGCTGGCGGTGCTGGCTGGGCTCTCGTTTGTGATCTGGAGCGGCGAGTCACTGTTCGAATACCTCTACGGCCTGCTCTGGCGCAACCTGGCCCAGACGGTGCAGCACGAGCTGCGGCTGGAGGCCTACGACCACCTCCAGAAGCTGGAGATGGCCTTCTTTGAGGCGGGCAGCAGCGGCCGGCTGATGGCCGTGTTGGGCGACGACATCAACCAGCTGGAACGCTTTCTCGACCACGGCGCCAACCAGATCCTGCAGCTGCTCACCACCGTGCTGGCGGTGGGCGGCGCCATGGTGTTCCTCTCCCCCGGGGTGGCCGGGGTGTCGTTCATTCCGATCCCGCTGATCCTCTGGGGTTCGCTGCGCTTCCAGAAACGCCTGGCGCCCCGCTATGCCGCCGTGCGCGAGCAGGCCGGAGATCTGGCCAGCCGCCTGGCCAACAACCTCGGCGGCATGCTCACGATCAAGAGCTACACCGCCGAGGCCTGGGAACTGGAGCGGCTGGCCGAGCACAGCCAGGCCTACCGGCTGGCCAACCGCCGCGCCATCCGCCTCTCGGCCGCCTTTGTGCCCCTGATCCGCTACGCGATCCTGTTCGCCTTCATCGCCATCCTGGTGATCGGCGGCCTGCAGGCCTGGCGCGGCACGATCGCCACCGGCAGCTACGCCTTCCTGGTGTTCATCACCCAGCGGCTGCTCTGGCCGCTCACCACCCTGGGCCGCACCCTCGACGACTACCAGCGGGCCATGGCCTCCACCAACCGGGTGCTGGATCTGCTGGCCACCCCGGTCGCCATCCCCAGCGGCCAGCAGCCCCTGCCCCTGGACCAGGTGCGGGGGGAACTCAGCTTCGACGACGTCAGCTTCGCCTACAGCGGCCGCGAGCCCCTGCTGCGCCACTTCACCCTGCACATTCCCGCCGGCAGCACGATCGGCATCGTGGGTTCCACCGGTTCCGGCAAGAGCACCCTGGTGAAGCTGCTGCTCCGGCTCTATGGGATCCAGGCGGGGGCCATCCGCCTTGATGGCATCCCCATCAGCGCGCTGCGCCTCGACGACCTGCGCCGCGCCATCGGCCTGGTGAGCCAGGAGGTGTTCCTGTTCCACGGCACGGTGGCCGAGAACATCGCCTACGGCAGCTTCCAGGCCCCACGCGCCGCGATCGAGCGGGCGGCGGCCCTGGCGGAGGCCTCGGCGTTCATCGAGGCCCTGCCGCAGGGCTACGACACGGTGGTGGGCGAGCG
>JBEDAU010000224.1:0-3231 GCA_041177605.1 Cyanobacteriota bacterium
GGCCGCGTCCCTTTGCGTGGTGTAAATCCGGAGGCCCGACTGCCCTGATCAGAGAGTGAACAGGGTGGAATGACGAGCTGTCATTCCGGAGGTGATGAATCGCCTCGTTCATTCACCTTGCACGGTCAGGAATGACCTGTCAAGGCATTCATTCCTGAGTGATCTGGTGGTGGCGCAGGGTTCAGCGCCGGCCCCCGGGCACCAGCGATCCGGCCCGCCCTTTGGGGGCGGACCAGAGCGCTGGCTGGGGCCTGAGTGTCTGCTGTGGGCTACGGCATGGCAGCCCTCTCCTGATCGATCTCAGGCAGAGCCTCAGCGCTGGGCGGGATGGCCGCCATCGAGTCCAGCGAGAACATGCGGCGGCCCTCCAGCTGCCAGTGCTCGTCCTGCTCCAGCAGCACCGCCCCCACCAGGCGGGTGATGGCGGCGTCGTTGGGGAAGATGCCCACTACGCGGGTGCGGCGTTTGATCTCCTCGTTGACCCGCTCCAGCAGGTTGGTGCTCCAGAGCTTGCGCCAGTGGCTGAGCGGGAAGTGGCGGAATGCCAGCACGTCCTCCCGGGCTGTGACCATCAGTTCGGCCGCCCTGGGGAACTTGCCGGCCAGCATGGATGCCACCTGATCCCACTGCTCCTCCACCGCAGTCGCACCCTGCTGGGTGAATACCGAGCGCAGGGCGGCGGCCACCATCTCCTGCTGGGCTTTGGGCAGCGTCTGCAGGAGGTTGCGGGCAAAGTGCACGCGGCAGCGCTGCCAGCTGCACCCCTGAAACATGCGGCCCACGGCCTTGGTCAGCCCCACGTGAGCGTCGCTCACCACCAGCCTCACGCCGCTGAGACCGCGCTGCTTGAGGCTGGCCAGAAACTCGCGCCAGAACGGCTCGCTCTCGCTGTCGCCCACCTTGAGCCCCAACAGTTCCCGGCGACCATCGGCATTGACGCCCATGGCGACGACGACGGCGCGGGAGCAGACCTGCAGCGTCTTGCCGAGCCGCCCGTGCAGGTAGGTGGCGTCGAGGTAGAGGTACGGGTAACGGCAACCGTCGAGGGGCCGCTCCAGGAAGGCCTGGATCTGGGCATCGAGGCCCTGGCAGATGCGGCTCACCTCCGAGCGGGAGATACCGGCATCGGAGCCGATCGCGGCCACCAGGGCGTCGACCTTGCGGGTGGAGACGCCCTTAACCCACGCCTCCATGATCACGGCGTACAGAGCCTGATCAATCCGCCGCCGGGGCTCCAGGATCGTCGGGAAGAAGCTCCCAGAGCGGAGTTTCGGGATCGAGAGCGGGATGTCGCCCACCTGGGTGGTGAGCAGGCGAGGTCGGCTGCCATTGCGATAGCCGCAGCGTTCCTCGGTTCGCTCATGACGATCGGCACCGAGCACGGCGGCGAACTCCAGCTCGATCAGCTGCTGCAGGCCGTGGCGGGCCAGCTCGGGGATCAGATCCCCGGCCGTGCTGCCATCGAGTAGCGACGCCAGGGCGGAGGCGCCAGAATCTGCCTTGGGCATGGTTCGTCTGGTTGAGGTGGTTCTCAAACCAGGGAAGCGGGCCTGCCCACCCCTTGCAACGACAGGCGTTATCGGAGTGGACGGTCAGCCCCGGCTACGCCGGGGCTGAGGCCCCAGGGAATTTCCACCACTTGGTGGGACTCAGGCTCGATGCCACCTACCTCCACGGCCGGCTCGGCCGAGCCATGCAGGTGTGCTCCAGAGCGGTGGTGGTGGCCATGGGCGTCAACGCTGACGGCCGCCGGGAACTGCTCGGCCTCAAGGTGGGCGACAGCGAGAGCGAGGCCTTCTGGAGCGAGTTCATTGGCTCCCTCAAGGAGCGTGACCTCACAGGGGTCAAGCTCGTGATCAGCGACGCCCACAAGGGCCTCACCAACGCGATCCGGCGGATGCTGCAAGGCAGTTGCTGGCAACGCTGCCGTGTGCACTTTGCACGCAACCTGCTGCAGCGGGTGCCCAAGCCTCACCAGGGCATGGTCACCGCCGCGCTGCGCTCGGTATTCGCCCAGGAGAAGGCCGCTGAGATCGAGGCCAGCTGGGATGACCTGGCCAGCTCCCTGGCCGAGCGCTTCCCCAAGGCCGCAGAGCTCATGATCGAGGCCAGGGAGGACGTCCTCGCCTTCCGCCACTTCCCAGAGCAGCACTGGAGAAAGGTCTGGAGCACCAACCTGCTCGAGCGGGTCAACGAGGAAATCAAACGTCGCACTCGCGTGGTCGGCATCTTCCCCAACGATGCGGCGATTACGCGGCTGGTGGGTGCGGTGCTGCTGGAGCAGGACGAGCACTGGCAGCTCGAGGGCCGGCGCATGTTCTCAGCCGAGAGCATGGCCACCATTGCGGCGCTGGAGGAGTTGCCGTCGGAGCCCTCGCTGCAGGACGCTACAGCCTGAACCAACCGCAAGGACCAGGCCCTCATGCGAGCGGAGCTGCAGCGCCCCCACAGGGCGCAGCGGCGGTGCTCACCGCCTGGGGACCGGCGCCAGCTGGAGACGCAGAGATTCAGGCGTAGCCAACAACCAAGCACCCATCCAGGCGAACGACTTGACAAGTCAGTCGTCTGGATTCATCGTGAAACAACGAGGTGCACATCGCCTCGCGAATGACAGCCCGTCATTCACCCCTGTTCACTCTCGAATCAGGGCAAACGGGCCTCAGAATTTACACCTCGCAAAGGGACGCGGCCAACTCGGCCTGGCTCAGGGCAGCAGGGTGCGATTCAAGCCGGCGGGGAATCACATCGATGTGAGGCCCTGCAACACCAGCGACAGCCCGTGCCGGTGGACTTCGATCCAGCCAGCCTGCTGCGGCCGTGATCGGGCTCGACACCAATGTGCCGGCTCGTTATTTCGTGGCCGAGGACGGCGCCGAAGCCGCTCCCAAACGCCAACGCCAGGCCGCCCGCACCCTGATCGAATCGGGCCAGCCCCTGTTTCTGCCCAAGACCGTGGCGCTGGAGCTGAAGTGGGTGCTGCGCGGCTATTACGGCTTCTCTGCCGATCAGGTGCTGCTGGTCTTCGAGCACCTGCTGTCACGCCCCACCATCAACGCCGAGGACCGCCCCGTGCTCGAGCAGACGGCGACTGGGCTGCGGGCCGGGCTCGACTTCGCCGATGCACTACACCACTCCAGCTGCCCGAAATGCGAGGCCGTGGCGTCGTTCGACGATCGCGGTTTTGGCCGGCGCATCCACCACCTCAACGTGGCGCCGCGGGTGTTTGCCCCG
>JBEDAU010000225.1:0-3518 GCA_041177605.1 Cyanobacteriota bacterium
CTGGTGGGGCACCCCACCTGATCAGCAACGACAGCCAGGGGCTCACCCGCCTGGGCCCGTTGCCGGTGCAACCGCAGCATCGTGAGGCAGAAGTTATGCCCCACCGGGCCATACACCCAGCTGGTGCGCAGAATCGTGCCGCGGCCTGCAGGCCCCAGCAGCTCCTCCACAGCCTGCTCCCCCGCTGCCTTACTGGCCCCATAGACCCCGAGCGGACAACGGGCCTGGGTCGGCGTGTAGGGATGCCCCTGGGAGCCGTCAAACACGAAATCCGTGCTGATCTGCAGCAGCCTGCCGCCACGGGCAACCAGGGCTTCGGCGAGGGCCCGGGGTGCACCGGCATTCACAGCCGTGGCCAGTTCCGGTTCGGTTTCCGCCCGGTCTACCGCCGTGTAGGCGCCGGCGTTGATCACCCAGTGGGGACGATGCTCCAGCACGGCGTTGCGGCAGGCATCCGGATCCGCCAGATCCAGGGCCCTGTGCCCCCCGCCGCCCTGGCGGCTGCAGGCGATCAACTCCAGGGGCTCGCCCCCCAGCTGGCGAGGGTGGCTGGCGATCAGCGCCTGGCCCAGCTGACCAGCCGCACCGGTGAGCAGCACTCTCATGCCAGCGGCTCCAGGTCACCGCCCCGGTTGGTCAAACCCAGCGCAGCAGCCCCACGATCAGCCGCAAACAGATCGGACGTCGTGAGCTGCTGCAGTCCTGGGGCGGCCCCATCCTTTTCGCTGAGCAGGGGCTCGCGGGCGTGGCGCTCGGCAAGGGCGGGCCAGGCAATGGCGACCTGCGGGTCATCCCAGCGCAGCGATCGCTCGCAGTCGCGACTCCAGAAGTCGGTGGTCTTGTAGAGCACCTCGGCCTGCTCGCTGAGCGTGAGAAAACCGTGGGCAAACCCCTCGGGCACCCAGAGCTGGCGATGGTTTGCCGCACTCAGCTCCGCCCCCACCCATGCACCGAAGCTGGGCGAGCCGCGGCGCAGATCCACCGCCACATCAAAGATGCTGCCAACCACGCAGCGCACCAGCTTGCCCTGGGGGTGGGGCGGCACCTGCCAGTGCAACCCCCGCAGAACCCCGCGCAACGAGCACGAGTGGTTGTCTTGCACAAAGGGTCGAACCGTCTGGCCATGGAGCTGCAGCAGCGCCGTCCAGCGCTGCTGGTTCCAGCTCTCGAGAAAAAAGCCACGTCCATCCGCAAACAGCTGCGGTGTCAGCAGCAGCGGCCCCCCCATGGGCACGCCCGCAGGCGTGGTCAGCTGCTCAGCCTGCATGGGAAGAACCGGGAACCTGCAGCAACTGATCCTGCTCCAGCAACTGCATCAGGTAATGGCCATAGCCACTCTTGCGCAGGGGCGCTGCCAGCGCAGCCAGCTGCTCGCCGCTGATCCAGCCCTGGCGCCAGGCCACCTCTTCCGGGCAGCCCACCTTGAGGCCCTGGCGGTGCTCCAACGTGCGGATGTAGCTGCTGGCCTCATGCAGGGAATCACAGGTGCCGGTATCCAGCCAGGCCATGCCACGGCCCATCAGCTCCACCTGGAGGAGCCCGTCGGCCAGATAGGCGCGGTTGAGGTCGGTGATCTCCAGTTCGCCGCGGGCTGAGGGGCGGATGCGGCCGGCCCGCTCCACCACCGTCTGGTCGTAGAAGTACAGGCCCGTCACCGCGTAGCGGCTGCGGGGCCGGGCCGGCTTTTCCTCGATGCTCAGCACCCGGCCAGCGCCATCGAATTCCACCACCCCATAGCGCTCCGGGTCGCGCACGGGGTAGGCGAACACGGTGGCGCCGGGGGAATCGGCGTTGTTGGCGGCATTGCTGCTGGCCAGCTGGGGCACCAGGTCGTGCCCATGGAAGAGGTTGTCACCGAGTACCAGGGCTGCAGGCTCACCGTCGAGGAAGGGGGCCCCGATCAGAAACGCCTGGGCCAGCCCATCCGGACTGGGCTGGACCGCGTAGCGAATCGCCATGCCCCAGGCGCTGCCATCGCCCAGCAGGCGCTGGAACGCGGCCTGATCCTGGGGGGTGGTGATGATCAGCACCTCGCGCAGGCCCGCCAGCATCAGCGTGCTGAGCGGGTAGTAGATCATCGGCTTGTCATACACCGGCAGCAGCTGCTTGCTCACCGCATGGGTGATCGGATGCAGGCGGGTACCGCTGCCACCGGCCAGGATGATCCCTTTACGGGCCATGGGGATGCCTCGCTGGGAGGATGCTGACACGACGCTCCGGCCATGGCCCCGCTCCGGCTGCACCCCTACCGGCTGATCCAGCACGCCCCCGGGGCGCCCGGCCTGCGCTGGTTCGGCCTCGGGCCGGGTTTGCGCCCCAGCCGCGGCCTGCTGAAGTTGCAGCGCCTGTTCGACAAGCACGCCTTCTGGGCCAGCGGTCGCCGCCGGGCCGATCTGCGGCGGCTGCTGGCCGGCAGCCAGGCGGTGGTGAGCCTCTGGCGGGGCAAGCGGCTGGTGGGTTTCGGCCGGGCCACCAGCGACGGACTCTGCCGTGCCGTGCTGTGGGACGTGGTGGTGGCCGGCGACCTGCAGGGCCGCGGCCTCGGCCGGCAGGTGGTGGAAGCCCTGTTGGCCGCCGAGGCCCTGAGGGGGGTGGAGCGGGTGTATCTGATGACCACGAACAGCGCCGGCTTCTACCGCCAGCTGGGCTTCCGTGACGCGGCCCCCCAGGCCCTGCTGGTGCGGGGCGGTGGGCCGTGGGGCGAGGCTCAGCCGGGCAGGGCCGCCATCAGCGAGCCCATCTCGAGGGCCTGAAGGGCATAGCTCCAGCCCAGGTTGCTCTTGATGCCGGCGCGTTCGAGGGCCTGCTGCAGGGTGTCGGTGGTGAGCACCCCGAAGATCACGGGCACGCCGGTGGCCCGGCTGACCGCAGCCACACCCTTGCTCACCTCGGCCACCACCACATCGAAGTGGGGGGTGTCGCCGCGGATGACCGCCCCCAGGGTGATCACCACCTGGTAGCGACCACTGGCCGCCAGCCGCTGGGCCACCAGGGGAATCTCGAAGCTGCCCGGCACCCAGGCGATGTCGAGCTGGGGGCTGGTGGCTGCGGTGTCGATGCCGTGGCGACCCAGGCAGTCGAGGCAGCCGCTCAGCAGCTTGCCGGTGACCAGGTCATTGAAGCGGGCCACGACAATGGCGATCCGCAGGCCGCTGGCGCCGGTGAACGTTCCTTCGAAACTGGCCACGGCGCGCAATCTTTGAGCTCAGCCCAGGCTACGCAGCGGGCTGCAGCGACCCGACACCCACGACCCCAGGGCTCGACCGTGGGTCGTCAGACGACGAGGAAGCTCATGCCCCAGTTGACCAACACCAGGGCCACCCAGGCGATGCCACCCAGCAGAATCAGGCGGTTGGAACGGCCACTGTCCTCACTGCTGGCGTAGAGCACCGGCACCGCCACGATCAGCGCGAACGACATCACCACCAGGGCCAGAACGGTGAGGGTGTTGAGGATCTGCATGGATCAGCAGCGGCGCCGGGCCGGTCAGTTGCGGGATTCTCACATGCAGACCCCGG
>JBEDAU010000226.1:0-2669 GCA_041177605.1 Cyanobacteriota bacterium
CATCCGCGTGGTTGATGAACCGAATGCCTGTGCAACAGGGGTTGCGCCGGCAGGGTTCTGGGGGTCACCGGAGCAGTTACGGCGAGGCCGGTGCCCGGTGTGAGGGATGCACAGCCGTGCAGCCGTGCCTGAGCAATATACCCATCGCCCGCCCCGCGGCCGGCCGGGTCCGGCCCTGCAAGCGCTGATACAGTCCCACCGGCCTGCCCTGCCGGACTGCCGGATCGCCACTGGATGCCCATCGGCAAACTGCTGATCGCCAACCGCGGCGAGATCGCCCTCCGTATCCTGCGCAGCTGCCGCGAACTCGGCATCCCCACCGTGGCTGTGTACAGCACGGTGGATCGCAACGCTCTGCACGTGCAACTGGCCGATGAGGCCGTGTGCATCGGCGATGCCCCCAGCTCCAAGAGCTACCTGAACATCCCCAACATCCTCGCCGCGGCCACCTCCCGCGGCGCCGATGCGATCCACCCCGGCTACGGCTTCCTGGCCGAGAACGACAAGTTCGCCGAGATCTGCGCCGCCCACGGCCTCACCTTCGTGGGTCCGTCGCCCGAATCGATCCGCTCGATGGGCGATAAATCCACGGCCAAGGCGACGATGCAGAGCGTCGGCGTCCCGACGATCCCCGGCAGCGAGGGCCTGCTGGAGAGCGTCGCCGAGGCCCGCAGCCTGGCGGAAACCATGGGCTATCCGGTGATGATCAAGGCCACCGCCGGCGGCGGCGGCCGCGGCATGCGCCTGGTGCCCTCGGCCGATCAGCTCGAGAACCTGTTCAAGGCCGCCCAGGGCGAGGCCGAGGCCGCCTTCGGCAACCCGGGCCTCTACATGGAGAAATTCATCGACCGGCCCCGGCACGTGGAGGTGCAGGTGCTGGCCGACCGCCACGGCAACGTGGTGCACGTGGGTGAGCGCGACTGCTCGATCCAGCGCCGCCACCAGAAGCTGCTGGAGGAAGCCCCCAGCGTGGCGATCAACGCCGAGCTGCGCCGTCAGATGGGCGATGCCGCCGTTGCCGCCGCCCGCACCATCGGCTATGAGGGCGCCGGCACTGTGGAGTTCCTGGTGGACCGCAGCGGCAACTTCTATTTCATGGAGATGAACACCCGGATCCAGGTGGAGCATCCCGTGACCGAGATGGTGACCGGGGTGGACCTGATCGCCGAGCAGCTGCGCATCGCCGGCGGCGAGCCCATCTCCGTGCGTCAGGACGAGATCAAGCTCACCGGCCACGCCATTGAGGTGCGCATCAACGCCGAGGATCCACGCCAGAACTTCCGGCCTGCCCCCGGCAAGATCACCGGCTGGCTCCCCCCTGGGGGCCCTGGCGTGCGCTTCGACAGCCACGTCTACACGGGCTACGAGATCCCCCCCTTCTACGACTCACTGATCGGCAAGCTGATCGTCTGGGGAGTCGACCGTGACCATGCCCTGCGACGCCTGCGTCGGGCCCTCTCCGAGTGCGCCGTCACGGGTATCCCCACCACGATCGAGTTCCACCTGCAGCTTCTCGACCGCCCGGAATTCCAGGCGGGCGACGTCCACACCAAGTTCGTGGAACAGGAAATGCTGCCCCAGAGCTGATTGCGGTGCTGCTTGCGCCGAGCGCATCAGGCCGGCAACGCACTCACCCGCAGCATGACCTGGGTGAGAAGGCCCTGCTGCCCCACCAGCAGCTCGCGCAGGAGGCTGATCAGGCCCACCCAGATCACCGGCGTCACGTCCACGCCGCCGATCGGAGCCACCAGGCGGCGGGTGAGTGCCAGCAGGGGCTCGGTGGGGATCGCCAGCAGACGCATGACACCCCGGCTGAGGTCCACCTGCGGATACCAGGTGAGCACGATGCGGAACAGGAAGAGCAGCGTCCAGGCCGCCAGCAGCAGGCCAAGGCCGAGGTTGAGCGGTGGCAGCCACTGACGCAGCACGGCCAGTGCCTCGGGATTCGGCGCAGCGCTTCCGAGCAGGCAGAAGAACGGCAGCACCGCGGCGCTCGCTTCAGGTCCCGTCACAAAGCTCTAAGCAGCGGCTGTCCGATCGTAGGAAGTCGCCATCACTGCCTAGGATCCCGGGCGGATTCGGCCGTGCCATGACCTCCTCCCTCTCGAACTTTCTGAGCAGCCTCGTCTGGGGTGCGGTGATCGTGGTGATCCCCATCAGCATCGCCCTGTTCTTCATCAGCCAGAACGACCGCGTGGATCGCAAGCTCTGAGCCCTGCAGCGGGATGCCCTGGCACGGGGTCCCTACAGTGGCGTCACAGGGCACCTGATCCGTGGTCAACGCCAGTCTCAACTGGGCCAGCATCGTCGGCATCGTGTTGGCGGTCGGTGGCGCGCTCCTCTACTTCATGCGGAGCTTCAAGCCGGCCCTGGCCCGCGACTACGACGTCTTCTTCGCCGCCGTGGGCCTGCTATGCGGCGGCATTCTGTTTTTCCAGGGCTGGCGTCTCGACCCGATCCTGCAGTTCGGCCAGTTCCTGCTGGCCGGCACCACGGTGTTCTTCGCCTATGAGAGCGTTCGCCTGCGGGGCGTGACCACCGAACAGGCCCGTCGCTCCTCCTACTTCGATGACGACGAACCGGCCCCCAGGCCCCGTATGGGCGGCGGCCGGGACTGGGGCGAAGGCGTCGATCGCTTCGATGAACCCCAGCCGCTGCGGCGCCGCATC
>JBEDAU010000227.1:0-5451 GCA_041177605.1 Cyanobacteriota bacterium
GGATCACGGGGTCGGGCTCGGGGCAACGGGCGCGGCGACGATGCCCCCCGGCCGTGGCGAGGTCATCAACTGCAGGCGAACCCGGTCGCTGAGATCCTCCCCCACCAGCGTCAGCAGCGCGTAGACCGCCACCAGGGCGCCCAGCTGGTCCCAGGCGAAGCTGCTGAGCGCCTCCAGCAGCTGGCTGCCCAGCCCCGTGGCCCCCACCAGACCCACCACCACCGATTCCCGCAGGATCACGTCGGCCCGGTAGGCGCCATAGGCCAGGTAGGGCCTGGCCAGGGGGCTGAACCGGCCGTAGAGCAGGGCCAGCCGGGGGCCGCTGCCGCTGGCGGCCAGGGCCTGCTCGGGGCCGGCGGCGGCACTGGCGGCGGCCTCCAGCAGCAGCCGGCCCAGGATGCCGAGGTTGTGGAAGCCCAGGGCCAGGGCCCCGGTGACCACCCCCGGTTCGAGCACGAACAGCAGCAGCAGGGCCGTGAGCGGCGGCGGCCAGAGCCGGGCCAGGGCCCAGAGGGCCTGCAGCGCCAGCCGGGCGCCGGGCCAGGGCGCCACCAGCAGCAGCAGCAGCGGGGCGCAGCCCACCGCCAGGGCCGCCGCCAGGGCGGTGAGCAGCACGGTGCCGCCCACCAGGCAGGGCCAGGGCAGGCCGGCGACCGCGGCCCAGTCGGCGGGGGGGAAGGGGGGCAGGCCCTGCCAGTGCAGCAGTTGGCCCGGGTGCAGGCCCAGGGCCCAGGCCACGGCCCCCAGCAGCGGCAGCAGGGCCAGGCCAGCGAGCAGCAGCTCCCGCCCCTGGCGGCCCACCGGCTGGGCCACGGGGCTGAACCGCAGGGGCATGGCCCAGCGGCGGCGCAGCCCGCTGATCAGCGCCTCCAGCAGCAGCATGGCGGCCAGCAGCAGCCACAGGCCACTCCAGAGTTCGCGGAAGGCCAGCGACTGCAGGGTGAGGCGCAGCTCGGTGCCCAGCCCACCCAGGCCGAACACCCCCAGCAGGGTGGCGCTGCGCAGGGCGCACTCCAGGCGGTAGCCCCCGTAGCTCAGCAGCTGGGGCAGCAGCGGCGGACCGAGGGCGGTGAGCAGGGCGGCGGGGGCGCTGGCACCGGCGCTGCGCAGCGCCTCCAGGCTGGCCAGCGGCAGGGCGTCGACCTGGTCGCTCACCACCCGGGCCACCAGGGCGCCGAAGGGCAGGGCGATCGCCACCACCGCCACCGACGGTTGCAGGCCCACCAGCTGCAGCAGCAGCAGGCCCCAGAGCAGCTCGTGGATGGAGCGCGGCACCGCCAGCAGCCGCCGCACCAGCTCCGCCGGCCAGCGCCGTCCTGTGGCGGTCTGCCACACCACCCTGGAGCTGGCGAGGCCCAGCACCAGCCCCAGGCCGAGGCTGGCGGCCCAGCCCAGCAGGGCGATGCCCACCGTGACCCCCAGGCCCGCCAGCACCGAGCGCAGCACCAGCGGATCGAGGGAGGGCTGCAGGGCGGCCAGGGCGAACTGGCCGATCAGATCCCAGCCGCCGCCGTGGAACAGCGCGGGCAGCAGCAGGGCCAGGGGCAGCAGGATCATGGCCGGCGCCAGGGGCCAGAGCGGCGCGGCCGGGGCGGCCGGCGTGTGGCGGGTTGGCAGTGCCTGGCTCATCGGCCCACCGCCGCCGGCCGGCCGCCGTAGAGGGCGTCGAGGGCGGCGCCATCCACGCCGCTGGCCGGCAGGTCGAACAGGAGTCGACCGTCCCGCAGTCCAACCACCCGATCGAACCCCCCCAGCAGGTCGGGGCGATGCAGGCTGAGCAGCAGGGCCCGCGGGGCCTGGCCCATCTGCAGGAGCAGCTCCAGCAGCTCGGCGGCCAGGCGCGGATCCAGGCTGGCGAGGGGCTCGTCGGCCAGCAGCAGCACGGGCTCCTGCCGCAGCAGCCGCGCCAGGGCCACCCGCTGGCGCTGCCCGCCCGACAGGGCCGACACCGGCTGGCCCAGCAGGCCGGGATCGAGGTCCAGCCGCTGCAGCAGCTGCGCGCAGGCGGCGGTATCGAGCGGCAGCAGCAGGTTGAGCAGGGCCCGCGGCCATCCCCAGTGGGCGAGCCGGCCGGCATTGAGGTTCTGCTGCACGCTCAGCTCCTCGATCAGGCGCAGGTCCTGCCAGAGGGTGCCGATGCGCCCCTGCTGGCGGCGGCGGCGGCGACCGGCTGGGGCGGGGCGCTCCCCCTGCCAGAGCACCTGGCCGCCATCGGGGCTGATCAGGCCGTTGGCCACCGCCAGCAGGGTGCTCTTGCCGGCGCCGCTCGGGCCGATCAGGGCCACCCGCTCACCGGCGGCCAGCGTCAGCGACACCTCGGCGAGGCGCGGCGTCTGCCGGCCCGCCACCTGGATCTGCTGGAGCTGGAGCAGGGGGGCCATGGCGTTCAGGCCTGGGTGATGCGGAAGACGATCAGCGCCAGGATCAGGGCCACCAGGCACACCTCCAGCAGGTCGGGGCCGCGCGGGTTCATCGCGCTCAGCTGCCGCGGTTGTCGAGGCTGGCGGCCGAGGGCAGGGCCAGGGCCAGGGCAAGCAGGGGCAGCTCGATCAGCAGCTGGCCGTTGCCGAAGGCGATGAAGGCCAGATCCAGCAGGGCGACGCTGCGCAGAAACAGCGACCAGGCCTCGTCGTTTTCGTTGCTGGAGCGCACCCACAGCACCAGCCCCGCCAGGAGCAGCACCAGATCGATCAGCCAGATCACGGCAGGGCACCGCTGCGGTGCCCCCATTGTGACGGGCCGCCGCTCAGCGGATCTTGCCGATCTGCCGGCCCACCTGTTCGATCTGCCGGTAGTCGCTGGCCTTGGCGCCGGTGAACTGCTGGGCCCCGAACAGCTCCAGGATCTGCTTCTGCTGGGGATTGCTGGGCCGCCAGCTGAGGATGGCGCCGCGCAGGCGAGCCGTGAAGCCGGCCCCGAAGCGCCGGTCGAGGTCGGGCTGGCCGATCCAGTGGTAATCCGGGTAGCCGGGGGTGCGCCACAGGGCGAACACCTTGGCGCGGTTGGCCTTGCCGCTGCGCAGGCTGGCCTTCCACACCTGTTCGTTGACCACGCCGGCGTCGTAGGTGCCGCTCTGCACCAGGGCGATGGTGGCGTCGTGGCTGCCGCTGAAGCCGGGGGCGCCGCCGGCGAAATCCCTGAGTTGCACGCCGGCCTGGCGCAGGAAGACCTGGGGCATCAGCCGTCCGGAGGTGGAGCTCTCCGAGCCGAAGGTGAAGCGCTTGCCCTTCAGCACGCTCAGCTGCTTCTGGGTGCGGATCGGCTGGAGGCCGCTGCGGCTGTTGGCGATGAACACGCTGTGGAAGGCGGCGTCGATGTCGCGCTGGGCGATCACCTGGGCGCCGGGCTTCTGCAGCCGCGCCTGCACGCCGGTGAGGCCGCCGAACCACACCAGATCGAGGCTGCCGGTGCGGAAGGCACTCACGGCGGCGGCGTAGTCGGTGACGGGCACGTATTGCACCTTCACCCCCAGCTGGCGGCCCAGTTCAGTGGCCACCTGGCCGTAGAGGCGGTTGAGTTTCTCGGGGTTCTGGTCGGGGATGGCGCCGATGCGCAGCAGCTTCTGCTGGGCCTGGGCGCGGGGGAGCAGCGGGGCGGCGGTAGTGCCGCCGGCATCGCCGCCCATGGGTGGGGTGACCGCCGGCAGGAGGGCCAGACAGAGCCCCGCCAGCACGGCGGTCCAACGTTCTCGAGCAGTCATCGACCAGGGGTCTGAGGGCCGTTTGATGCTGCTACAGACGCTGCTGCTGCACCAGCGGCCGTCAGAGCTGCCCGAGGAAACGCTCCAGCCGCTGCAGGCCGTCGTTGATCGTGGCCGGCGCCGCAGCGCAGGAGAGGCGGATGCAGCGGTCGTCGCCGAAGGCCACCCCGGGCACTACCGCCAGGCCCACCTCATCGAGCAGGCGGTTGCACAGGGTCATCGAGTCGAGCCCATGGGCGCTCACATCCGGGAAGGCGTAGAAGGCCCCCTCCGGCGGCAGCAGCTCCAGGCCGGGGATGCGGCGCAGCCCATCGGAGAGCAGGGCGCGGCGGGTGTTGAACTGGGCCGCCATCTCTTGCACGCAGTCGCGTGGGCCGCTCACGGCCGCCAGGGCGCCGTACTGGGCGAAGGTGCACACATTGCTGGTGGTCTGGCTCTGCAGGGCGGCGGCGGCGGCCACCACCGCCTGGGGGCCCGCCAGCCAGCCGATGCGCCAGCCGGTCATCGCCCAGCCCTTGGCGAACCCACTCACCACGAACACCCGCTCGGCCAGATCCGGCGCCACCGCCGCGAAGCTGTGGTGCTCGTGGCCCGGCGCCAGCAGGAATTCGTAGATCTCGTCGCAGACCACCGCCACCTGGGGGTGGCGGCGCAGCACGGCGGCGATCGCCTCCAGCTCAGGCCGGCTCAGCACCATGCCGGTGGGGTTGGAGGGGCTGTTGAGCACCAGCAACTTGCTGGCCGGTGTGATCGCCGCCTCCAGCTGCTCGGGCCGCAGCCGGAACCCCTGGGCGGCGTCGCTGGGCAGCAGCCGCACCGTGGCGCCGGCCAGCTGGGCGATCTCCGGATAGCTGAGCCAGTAGGGCGCCGGCAGCAGCACCTCATCGCCCGGGCCCAGCAGCACCTGGAAGAGGTTGTAGAGGGCCTGCTTGCCGCCGTTGGTGACGAGCACCTGCTCCGCCCGGGTGGGCACCCGGTTTTCCTGGCTGAGCTTGGTGGCGATCGCCTCCCGCAGGGCGGGCTCTCCGGCCGCCGGGCCGTAGCGGGTGTGGCCGCTCTCCAGCGCCGCCGCCGCCGCCTGGCGGATGAAGGCGGGCGTGTCGAAGTCGGGCTCACCGGCGCTGAGGCTGCAGATGTCGCGGCCGTCGGCGCGCAGCTGCTTGGCTTTGGCGGCGATGGCGAGGGTGAGGGACGGTTGCAGCGCCTGGGCGCGCGGGGAAAGCAACCCGGATTGCGGCATCGCCTGGGGGCCTATGGGCCCATCCTGCCCCATGCCACCGCGCGCCATCGTTCGGGTTGAAACCAAAATGCGCGCTGCCGCAGACCGCGATGGATCCCTTCGCCCAGTTGGCCGCCGACTGCGCCACCTGCACGGCCTGCCCGCTCGCCGCCGGCCGCACCCACGTGGTGGTGAGCCGCGGCAACCCCCGCGCCCGGCTGATGGTGATCGGGGAAGGGCCCGGTGCCCAGGAGGACGCCACCGGCCAGCCCTTCGTGGGCCGGGCCGGCCAGCTGCTCGACCAGATGCTGGCCAGCGTGGCGATCGACTCCAACCGCGACGCCTTCATCGCCAATGTGGTGAAGTGCCGTCCGCCCGATAACCGCAAGCCCACACCGGCCGAGATGGCCGCCTGTCGGCCCTGGCTGGAGCGGCAGATCCAGCTGGTGGACCCCGCGGTGATCCTGCTGGCCGGCGCCACGGCCCTGGAGGGGGTGCTGGGGATCCGGGGCGGGATCACACGGCTGCGGGG
>JBEDAU010000228.1:0-2907 GCA_041177605.1 Cyanobacteriota bacterium
GGAGAGAACAGCGGCAGCGTGGGGGGGCTGGTGGCCCGGGGCCTGGCCGGGGGGCTGCGCCAGCGCTATCTGGGTGTGCGCGACCAGCTGATCGGCCTGGAGCTGCTGCGGGCCGATGGCACCGCAGCCCGGGCCGGGGGCAAGGTGGTGAAGAACGTGGCCGGCTACGACCTGATGCGCCTGCTCGCCGGCAGCTGGGGCTCCCTGGGGCTGATCACGGCCGTCACCCTGCGCACCCAGCCCCAACCGCCGCAGCGCCGCGGCCTCTGGCTCAGCGGGCCGGCGGCCCAGCTGGCCGCCATGGCCCGCTGGCTGCTGGGCTCCAGCCTCAGCCCCGAGCGCATCGACTGGCAGCGAACCCCGGCTGAAGCCGACAACTCAGACAGCACTGAAACCGGCCTGCTGATCAGCCTGGCCAGCATCAGTGCCCAGACCCTGGGCGAGCAGATCGCCTGCATCCGCGAACGGGCTCCGGAACTGGTGGCCGCTGAGCTCGACGCCGAAGCCCTGCAGCAGCGGGTGGCCCAGGGCCTGGCTGTGCTCCACCAGCCCGCCTGGCTGCTGCGGCTGGGAGTGCTCCCCGATCAGTTGCCGGTGCTGCTGCAGGAGCGGGCCTTCGCCTCGATCCCCTGGTGCTTCTCCGCCGGGAGCGGTCTCGGCCTGGCCTGGGCCGATCACGGCCAACTGGCCGCGCACCAGGTGGAGGGGCTGCGCCACCGCTGCGGCGAACTGGGTGGCTATCTCACCGTGCTGCACCAGCCGGCAGCCAGCCCCATCCCTGCCTGGCTGGACGCCCCGTCGCGCCCCCTGATCGAGGCGATCAAGCGCCAGTTCGACCCGAAACAGCAACTGGCACGGGGTCGCCTGCCAGGGGTTCAGCCGCGCCCATAGGGCGAGCGGACCCAGCCAGATCGCGGGGCAGGCCGGCCAACCAGTCCAGCAGGGCCCCATTCACCTGGTCGGGCACCTCGTCGTGGGGGCAGTGGCCCGCCTCCAGCACCACCTCGCTGGTGGCCGCCGGGGCGTGGCGCTGGAAGGCAGCGCGGCGGCCGGCGGCGTTGATCCAGGGGTCGCGGATGCCCCAGAGCAGCAGCAGCGGACACGCCAGCTGGGCAAACAGCTCATCGAGCGGTTGGCCGCGGGGGATGTCGAACACGGTGCGGAACACGCCGAAGGCCCCCGGATCCAGCGAGGGCCGCCGGATCGCCTCCACCAGGGCGTCATCGACGTTGGTGCGGTCGAGGTACACCTGGTTGAGGGTGCGCCGGATCGTGGCCGGTCGTCGCAGGTTTTCGAACAGCAGCCGTTGCAGCACCGGGCTCTTGAGCAGCGCCCCCCCGATCGTCTGACGGGCGATGGCGCCCCAGCCCTTGGGCGGGGCCTGCTCATCACTGAAGGGGCCGGCGGCGTTGAGCAGCACCACCCCGGCCGCCAGGTGTCCCAGGGCCACCCCAGCTGCCAGGGAGGCGAAGCCCCCCAGGGAGTTGCCGACCAGCACCGTGGGCCTGCCGATGCACTCGGCCACATAGGCCGCCAGCTGGTCGCGCCAGAGGGCGCCCCCATAGCTGAGGCCGGCGGGCTTGGCGCTGCGGCCGAAACCCAGCAGATCCAGGGCGTGCACCTCATGGCGCGCCGCCAGGGCCGGAATGTTGTGGCGCCAGTGGTCGGTGCTGGCCCCGAAGCCATGCACCAGCAGCACGGCCGGGCCCTGGGGATCGGCGGGCGCCGCCGTCACCGCGTGCACCGGCTGGCCGAGGTGGCTCCAGGGCTGGATGCGGGCGGTGGGAGTGAGCAAGGCTGGGCGGCGGTGAGGGTCGATGCTAGGGAGATTCGCCCATCAACCCTTGCCCCTCGCCGGCCCCGACTGGAGCGCCCTGCTGCCGGGCATTGCCCTGTGGGCCCTGGCCCTGTACCTGCCCCTGAGCCTGCCCCTGGGCCGTCTGGAGCAGGTGCTGGCGGCTGGAGGCCTGGCAGCAGAGGTGCAGCAGCTGATCCTGCTGCTCTCCAGCCTGGCGCTGGCCCTGGCGATCGGCGCCCTCACCGACCTGGCCCTGGGCTGGGCCCTGGGGCCGGGCTGGGCCAGCAGCCTGGGCCTGATGGCCGCCGGCTGGGGGCTGTTCACAGCCCTCGCCAGTCGAGCCAGGGACAGCGGGGAATGATCGCCGGCGTGCGGGCCCGGTAGGCGGCGTAATCGGGATGCACGGCTGCCAGGGCGCGCTCCTCGCGCCGCGCCTTGCCCCCCAACACGCCACAGAGCCCAAGCAGCAGGGCGAGATGCAGCAGGCTGCCCAGGGCCAGGGTCACCCCCAGGGAACAGAGCAGGATGGCCTGATAGAGGGGATGGCGACAGCGGCCGTAGGCACCGCTGGTGACCAGGGCCGCACCGGCCATCGGCTCGGGCAGGGGGGTGAGGCTGGCCCCCAGCCGCAGGAAGGCCTGCAGGGCCAGGAGCAGCCCCACCCCAAACAGCACAGCCCCGCCCAGGGCGATTGGCAGGGGCCAGGCGGTGCCCCAGCTGCCCGGCGCCGGCCAGGGCGGCAGCAGATGGGCGGCGATCAACAGCAGCTGGGCCAGCAACCACCACTCGCCGCGGCGGTTGTCGAGCCAGCCGCCCCAGCTCAGACCCCAGCGGCTGAGCAGGCTGCCAACCCCTGGACGGCGAGACAGGCCCGGGCCGTTGGCATCGGCTGAATCCGGCAGATCAGATGGATCCGGCCGATCAGGTGGGGATTTCGGCAAGGGGATCACGGTCAGGGCCTCCGGAGCTGCCACCCAGCACCACCCGTAGCAGGATCGGCGCCAGGAAGGTGGTGCCGATCACCATCAGCAGGATGGCGGCCTCCAGGGCGGGGGTGAGGATGCCGGCCTGGCTGCCCAGGCCCAGGAAGATCAGGCCCACCTCGCCGC
>JBEDAU010000229.1:0-5681 GCA_041177605.1 Cyanobacteriota bacterium
GTCCTGGGGCTCGGTGCTGCTCTCGGGCAGCAGCTGGGCCAGCAGCCCGGCCCCCATCAGGGCCAGGCCGAGACTGAGAGCCAGGGGCCGGTTGGCGGTGGCAGGACCCTCGGCCCAGGCGGCGGCCGCCAGGAAGGCGGCCCCCAGCCCACTGCCTGAGCCCCCCTGATCTGCCGATGAGCCTGAACCGCACCGCCAAGGGCATCGTGCTGGTGCCCTCCCTGCTCCTGGGGGCCGCAGCCGGGCAGGGGGGTGGCCAGGCCGTCGTCGACCAGGGCCTGGCCGAGATCCAGCTGGCCGTCGAGCTTCACCACCCGGGCCAGCAGCACGCCGTCGTTCTGGCCGGCGGGCAGCAGGTTCACCCGCGTGCGGCGGGGCAGCTGCTGGCGCAGCCAGACCACCACTTCGGCCTGCTGCTCCGGCGCCACCGCCACGCAGGCGAGCCGCACCCCGTTGCTGCGGTTGCCGTCGCCCACCTGTAGCAGGGTGGCGCCGCGCACCTGCAGCACCTCGGCGGCGTGGCTGGCGGCGGGAGCCGCCAGCAGCAGCACGGCCAGGAGCAGGGCGCTGAGCAGCCGCCTCACAGGCGGGCGCCGCAGCTGGGGCAGTAGAGGTGGGCGCTGGCGGTGCTGGCGCCGCAGCTGCCGCACTGGCGGGTGGTGTCGATCGCCAGCTCCGGATGGCTGGGCAGACCCACCATCTGGGCGTTGCTGGCACCGGGGGGCACCATCGGGTAGCAGTTCTCGTTGCGGCGCACCGTCACGTCGATGAAGGCGGGGCCGGGGTGGGCCAGGGCCTCCGCCAGCTGCTCCCGCAGGCGGGCGCGATCGGTGATCTTGACGCCGCGCACGCCGAAGGCCTCGGCCAGCTCCTCGAAGTTGGGCATGCCGCCGGTCATCTCGGAGGCGGAGTAGCGCTCCTCGTAGAAGCTCTCCTGCCACTGGCGCACCATGCCCTGCCAGCCGTTGTTGAGCACCACCACCTTCACCGGCAGCTGGTACTGGGCCAGGGTGCCCAGCTCCTGGATGTTCATCAGGATCGAGGCATCGCCGGCCACGCAGATCACCTGCTCGTGGGGGAAGGCGGTCTGCACGCCCATGGCCGCCGGCATGCCGAAGCCCATGGTGCCGAGGCCGGCGGAGCTGATCCAGCGGCGCGGGCCGTTGTGCAGGAACTGGGCCGCCCACATCTGGTGCTGGCCCACATCGGTGGTGTAGTAGGCGTTCGGGGCCAGTTCCCGCAGGGCCACCACCACCTCCTGGGGCGCGATCTCCCCCTCGGGGGCGGGCACCACCAGGGGGTAGTGCTGCTTCCAGCTGGCGATGCGGTCGAGCCAGGCCTCGGTGCGGCCCTCACTGCTGTCGGCGGCCGAGGCGGCCAGCAACGCCTCGAGGGCCTGTTTCACATCGCCCACCAGGGGCACCTCGGGCACCCGGTTCTTGCCCACCTCGGCGGCGTCGATGTCGATGTGGATCACCTGGGCCCGCGGCGCGAAGCCATCGAGCCGACCGGTGACGCGGTCGTCGAAGCGGGCGCCGGCGGCGATCAGCAGATCGCACTCGGTGACGGCGAAGTTGGCGTAGGCGGTGCCGTGCATGCCGAGCATGCCCACGGCCAGCCCGTGCTTCTCATCGAAGGCGCCCTTGCCCATCAAGGTGGTGGTCACGGGCAGGCGGAAGCGCTCGGCCAGCTGCCGCACCTGCTCGTGGGCACCGCTGCTGATGGCGCCGCCGCCCACGTAGAGCAGGGGGCGACGGGCCTGGCGGATCAGCTCCAGGGCCTGCTGCACGCGCTCCGGCTGGGGCTGGGGCGGCAGCTTGAAGCCGGCGGGCACGGCGCTGCCCGGCTCCACCGGCACGTAGTCGAATTCCTCCACGCCCACGTCTTTCGGCACGTCGATCAGCACCGGGCCGGGACGGCCGGTGGCGGCGATCAGGAAGGCCTCGGCCACGATCCGGCCGATGTCACGCGGGTCGCGCACCACCCAGGAGTGCTTCACGATCGGCAGGGTGATGCCGAAGATGTCGGTCTCCTGGAAGGCGTCGGTGCCGATCGCCGCCCGGGGCACCTGGCCGGTGATCACCACCATCGGCACCGAGTCCATGTGGGCGGTGGCGATGCCGGTCACCAGGTTGGTGGCGCCGGGGCCGGAGGTGCCGAAACACACCCCCACCTGGCCGGTGGCGCGGGCGTAGGCGTCGGCGGCGTGGGTGCCGCCCTGCTCGTGGCGCACCAGGATGTGCTTCAGCCAGCCGCGGCTCTCGGCCTTGTGCAGCTCGTCGTAGATCGGCAGGATCGCGCCGCCAGGGTAGCCGAAGATGTGTTTCACCCCGTGCCGGTGCAGGGCATCCATCAGGGCGTAGCCGCCGGTGACCCGCCGGCACTCGCCGGGCTGCTGGGGCGCCTGCTGGCGGTGCGGGTCAGTCGCGGACTGGGCCGCAGGGGTGAGGGGCGTGAGCGTCACAGCTGCAGCGGGCCAACCAACCTGGCCATCATCGGACTGGGGCAACCCTAGGTGCCAGTGAGGCTTTTGGGGGCTCGGCGGGCCTGGGCCATGGCCCGCAGCACCGCCGCCGGGTCGAGCCAGCGGCCGCCGTGGCGGAGGCCCCAGTGCAGGTGGGGCCCGGTGGTGCGGCCGCTGAGGCCCACATGGCCGATCAGGCTGCCGGTGCCCACCGGCCGACCGGCCCACAGCCGCACCGCACCGCTGCTGTACACCCCACCGCTCACCCGGCCGCCCAGGTGGCAGTAGATGTGCTCGTAGGGCCCGGAGCGGATCACCAGGCCCACCCCGCAGGTGTCGTCGTGGATCACCGCCTGCACCACGCCGCCCCACCAATTGCGGATCGGCGAGCCCAGCGGCGCGGCGATGTCGAGGCCGTAGTGGGGTTCGGCCCGGCCCCAGGGGCCGAGGCGGGTGCCGAAGTGGCTGGTGTAGCCGGCGAAGCTGATCACCGGGAACGCCCCCAGGCGCCAGGGGGAGCCGCCGCTGGCCTCGGCGCCGCCGCCGCTGCCCAGCACGGCGCTGCCGCCCACGGCCGCGGCGGTGGTGGCCGCCAGCAGCCGGCTGAGGCGGCGCCGGGCGGCAGGGTGACTAGAGCAGCCCCAGGGCATGGAGCGGACCGCGACCGCTGAGCAACTCGAGCAGGAAAGCGGAAAATCCCACCATCGCCAAGCGGCCGTTCCACACTTCCGAGCTGTTGTTCCAGCCCCAGGCCCACTTGTCCTGGGGGTAGAGCTTCACCTTGGTGTTGAGGGCGGCGGCCTGGTCGAGGTTCACCTCCGGACCCTGCAGGGCGTGCTGCACCAGGTCGGCCAGGCCGCGGATGAAGGCGGGGCTGGTGTCGAGCGCCGGCACGCGGCGGAAGTTGGTGATGCCGGCCTCGGTGGCGATCTCGCGGTACTCGATGTCGATCTCCTCGAGCGTCTCGATGTGCTCGCTCACGAAGCTGATCGGCACCACCACCAGATCCTTCACGCCGGCCTCACCCAGCTCGTGCAGGGCATCGTCGGTGTAGGGCCGCAGCCACTCCACCGGCCCCACCCGGCTCTGGTAGGCGAGGGTGAAGGGATTGCGGAAGCCCAGCTCCGCCTCCAGCCGGTCGATGATCAGCCGGGCGCAGGCCTCGATCTCCTCCTGGTAGGGATCGCCCGCCTCCTCCACGTAGCTCTTGGGCACCCCGTGGGCGCTGAAGAACACGTGGGCGCCGGCGGGCTCGGGGCAGGCCTGGATCTCGCGGGCGATCAGTTCGGCCATGGCGCCGATGTAGCCGGGATCGCTGAAGTAGCTGCGGATGCAGCGGATGGGCAGGCGGGCGAAGGCGGGATCGGCCTGGCGCAGCCGCTGCAGCTCGCGGAAGCTGGAGCCGCTGGTGCTGATCGAGAAGTGGGGGTAGAGGGGCAGCACCACCACCTCGTCCATGCCGTCGGCCTTGATGTCGCCCACCGCCGACTCGGTGAACGGGTGCCAGTAGCGCATCGCCACATAGCTGGTGGCCTCGATGCCGCGGCGGCGCAGCTCGGTCTGCAGGTCGCGGGCCTGGTGCTCGGTGATGCGGCGCAGGGGCGAACCGCCGCCGATCGAGCGGTAGGCCTCCTGCGACTTGCCGGAGCGCAGGCTGCTGATCAGCCAGGCCAGGGGCTTCTGCAGGGCCGGGATCGGCAGCCGGATGATCTCCGGGTCGGCGAACAGGTTGTAGAGGAACGGGCCCACGTCCTGGATCCGCTCAGGGCCGCCCAGGTTGAGCAGCAGCACCCCCACCCGGCTGGAGCCGGGGGTGCCGGCGGGGCTGGCCGCCGCGGGGAGGGTGGCGCCCGTGACCTGATCCGCGCTCATGCCTCCATCCGCCTGGCGCACATCCGTTGGGCGCAATGGCTGAGAGCGTAACGCTGCAGGCCGGGCCCTAGCGAAGGCGGGCCGCCATCGATAGGGTCGGCGCCCTGGCCCCCGCCGCGCCATGGCAGACCTCGCGGCCCGGCTGGCCGACCACAACGCCCTGCTGGCCGCCGCCGGGATCGCCCTGCGGCTGGAGCGGCGCGGCCAGCGGCTGGGGCTGCGGGGTCCCCTGCCCTGCCGGGCAGACGGCGAGCGGCTGGCGGTGCAGCGGATCAGCCTGGGCCTGCCGGCCAGCGAGGCGGGCCTGATGGCGGCCCTCGGCCAGCTGCAGCAGGTGGTGGCCCAGCTGCAGGCGGGCACGTTCGACTGGAGCCAGTGGGAGCGGCGGGGCTCCCGGGCGCCGGCGGCGCCAGCACCGCCCCCGGGCGGGCCGGCCGCAGCGGTGGCCGATCGGCTGGCGGCCTTCGAGGCGGCCTTCTTCGCCGATCCCCGCCGCCGCCGCAACCCGGCGGGCACCCGCACCACCTGGACCGCCGCCTATCGGCCCTACCTGCGCCGGCTGGCGCGGCTGGCCGAGCAGCAGGGGCTGCCCCTGGGCCTGGAGCTGCTGGAGCACAGCCTGGAGAGCTACGACCTGGGCAGCCGCAGCCGCCAACAGGCCGGCACGGCCCTGGCGGCCCTGGCCCGCCACCTGGAGCTGGAGCTGCCGGCCGACTGGAGCGAGCGGGCCGGCGGCTACGGCCTCCATGCCGCCCAGTTCCGCCGCCTGCCCAGCGACGCCCAGATCCTGCAGCTGATCGAGCAGATCCCCAACCCCGCCTGGCGGCTGGCCTACGGCCTGATGGCCACCTACGGCCTGCGCAACCACGAGGTGTTCTTCGCCGACCTCTCGGCCCTGGCACCGGGGGGCGACCGGGTGATCCGGGTGCTGCCCACCAGCAAGACCGGCGAGCACCAGGTGTGGCCGTTTCAGCCGGAGTGGGTGGAGCACTTCGAGCTCGAGCGCCTGGGTCGCGATCCCTCCCCCCTGCCGGCGGTGACCACCGACCTGCGGCGCACGACCCTGCAGCAGGTGGGCCGGCGGGTCGCCGAGCAGTTCCGCCGCTATGGGCTGCCGATCACGCCCTATGACCTCCGCCACGCCTGGGCCGTGCGCACCATCCACATCGGCCTGCCCGACACCGTGGCGGCGCGGATGATGGGCCACTCGGTGGCCATCCACACCCGCACCTACCACCACTGGATCACCCGCCGCGACCAGCAGCAGGCGGTGGATGCGGCCCTGGCCCGGCAGCAGGTGGCCTGAGCCGGGCAGAGTGCGACCAGACGTCAGGCACCCGTGATC
>JBEDAU010000230.1:0-4049 GCA_041177605.1 Cyanobacteriota bacterium
GGCCAGGACAGCTGGCCTGAGCGCGTCGACCGCGGCCGCCGGCAGCGCGGCGATTCCCGGGCCCGGACCATCCCTCGCTGCGGCAACGGTGGCCCAGCCAGCGGCCAGGTTCGCCCCCAGGGCGACGACCTCGGCCGCGACGACCGCATCAGCTGCGGCGGCGACAGCGACGACGGCAACAAAGGCAACAGCAACAACGACAACGACAACGACAACGACAGCGACAGCGACAGCGACGACAGCGGCTCCGGCAGCCGCGACCCTGGGCGCCGCCCCCGTCCCCGCCAGGCGCCTGCTGGCGCGCGCCGACAGCCGTCCACTCGGCTCGCCCGCGCCAGCGGCCGTGGCCGCCGCCACCCCGACCAGCAGCCGCGAGCCGGTCCCGAGCCGCGAGCCGATCCCCTCCGGGAGCCTGGCGGTCCGCGCGACCACCAGCAGCAGCACCAGCAGCAGCACCAGCACGGCACCCCAGGCCGCCACGGCCCCTGCCCGTGCCACGGGCCTGGCCACGCGGGCCGGCCGGTTGGGCAAGGCCGACTGGCGCAGCTACGGCCCGCTGCAGATCGACTGGTCGAACTGGCGACCGATGGGTGGCAGCTACGTGGCCCCTACCCTCAACGGCAATGGCCAGGCCCTCTATCTGGCCGTGAACTGCGGCGCCCGCAAGATCAATGCCACCAGCCAGAGCGGCCAGTGGAAGAGCTGGGATTCCCCCCAGACCGACTTTGAACAGCGGCTGATCTCCGACCTCTGCAGGGCCAAGGGGACCTGAATCCGCCCTGAAGCCGCTCAGGCGGCCCAGTGCAGTGGCCAGGGCTGGCGCAGGAAGCGCTGGCCCGAAGGCCGCAGGTAGAGCCGCTGGGCGCCGTCGTCGCTCTCACGGATCAGTTCTTCCTGCACCAGGCGGCGGGCCAGCCAGGCCCAGCGCTCCTCCTCACTGCTGGCCGCTCCGTCGGCAAGCTCCGCGGCCAGACTGCGCAGATCCCGGCCGCTGCGCTCCTCCAGCACCTCCAGCAACCGGCCCGCCCGCTGCGACCAGTTGCGGCGCTCCGGCGGCTCGGCCAGGCAGATATCGCAACGACCGCAGGCGGGAGCCAGCTCCCCCACCGCCAGCAGCAGGGCCTGCTCCCGGCAGCCGTCTCCCTCGGCCACGGCTTCCATGCGGCGCAGCTGGCGCTGGGCCAGCTCCAGCCGCGGCCGCTCCAGCTCGCGCTGCTCCTCACTGAGCCCATGGCCCGCCGCCCGGATCGCCCGCGCCAGCGCGATGCGATCAGCCGGGTCGAACAGCACCACACAGCGCGCCGGCAACCCATCCCGACCGGCCCGCCCCGATTCCTGCAGGTAGCCCTCCGGGCTGGCCGGCAGATCGAGATGGAGCACCAGACCCACATCGGGCCGATCCACCCCCATGCCGAAGGCCAACGTGGCCACCAGCACGGGCCGGGGCTGCTGCTGGAAGTGCTCCAGCGCCAGCTGACGGCTCTCCGGATCCATGCCGGCGTGATAGGGGATGGCCTCGATGCCGCTGGCCCGCAGCCGCTCGGCCCACTGCTCCACCGAGCGGCGCGTGCGCGCGTAGATCAGCACTGCTCCCCGGGCTGAAGCCACGGCGTCGAGCACCAGCGGCAGCGGCTCCTGCGGCCGGCGCTCCATGGCGTAGTGGAGGTTCGCCCGGCGGGCGGAACGCACCTGCACCAGGGGCCGACGCAGCTGCAGCAGGCGGATGATGTCGGCCCTCACCTGGGGAGGGGCGGTGGCACTGAGGGCCACCAGCGGGACGCCGGGGCAGAGGCTGCGGAGCTGCCCCAGCCGCCGGTAGTCGGGACGGAAGTCATGGCCCCAGTCGCTGATGCAGTGGGCCTCATCCACTGCCAGAGCCACCAGCCGCCCGCTCTCGAGCACGTCCTCCAGCAGCTGGCGGGTGCCCTCTCCCTGCAGCCGCTCCGGGGCGAGATAGAGCAGCCGCAGACGGTTCTCCGCCAGGCGGCGCAACAGCTGCTGGCGCTCCCCCTGGGGCAGGCCGCTGTGCAGGCAGGCGGCGGGGATGCCCCGCTGCTGGAGCTGGCGCACCTGGTCCTGCATCAGGGCCACCAGGGGGGAGACCACCAGCACCAAGCCCTCGCGCACCAGGGCCGGCAGCTGGTAGCAGAGCGATTTGCCACCACCGGTGGGCAGCACCGCCAGGCAATCGCGGCCCTCCAGCAGGGCTTCCACCACCGGCCGCTGCCCCGGGCGGAACCGCTCCCAGCCGTAGTGGCGCGACAGGGCCTGCTCGAGCGAATCGGGCACGAGACAGACACCATCCATAGCGCACCCTCACCGTAGCGAACCCTACCGGTGGAGAGGGAGCGTCCCTACGGCAGGGGCGGTGGGTCCAGCTGATCCGGCGACTCCTCCACCAGCTGCAGCCGCACCCTCTTGCCGCCGGCCAGCTCCCCCAGCGACACCCGCAGGGTGCTGCCACTGAGCGACTGCAGGGCCGTGAGCAGTTCCCGCAGGTGGGGCGTGCTGCTGCCGCTTTCCACCCACAGCCGTTCCTGCAGGCCGCCCAGCCGCCGCCAGCTGGTGTGCAGCTTGAGCACGGCCGCCTCCAGCGCCTGGGCCTGCCCCACCGCATCGGCCAGCAGGCCGAGAGCATCGAGCCGCTGGGCCTCCTGCAGCGCCTTCTCAAAATCCAACTGGTCAACTTGAAACGCCCGCACCGCCAGGGCCGCCTCGGCCGCCTTGCTGAGCCAGCGGGCCGTGTGGGTCACATCGCGCACCCGCTCCAACTCCGGCTCGTCCCGCAGCACCCGCCGCAGGTCCTCCTGCTGGTCTTCCGGCAGCTTGGCGAGCTCCTTCACCAGGGGCGCCACCGCCCGCGGCGGCAGCAGATTCTCGGCGGTGCGCTGGCGAATCTCCTCGGGCAGCAGCGGACTGGTGGCGGCCGTGAACTCGTCGGCCAGGCGCCGCACCTGCTTGCGGGTGATCTCCTGGCCCTCGTTGGCCGCCTCGGCGATCATCAGCTGCACCTCGGGATCGGCCTGGGCCGTCTCCAGAAAGGCGCGCTTCGAGAAGTTGTTGACGCTGGCCTCCTGCAACAGCCCCTCGCCCACCAGGTTGTCGGCCGATTCGGCCAGCTGGATCAAGGTGTAGGCCCGGGTCTTGCTGATCTCCCGCTCCCGCAGCCACTGCAGGAAACCGGTACCGCGCCCCTCCCCGCCCCGCTTCTCGCGATCCCGCACGGCCCGCAGGATCCGGCCGCGCCAGATCTCGGTCTGCAGGTCGAAGCGATCGCAGACCGCCCAGGCCTCCTCCAGCCGGGCGAGGAACTCCATCGTGCTGATGGTGTCGTTGTCGGGATCCGGCAGCTCGAGCGCCAGCAGGGGCGGGGCCATCAGCTCCGGAGAAGCCATCGACACGGGCAGCAGCGGGTGACACCGCGGCGATGCTCCCACGGCCTTCGACCGGCCTGGCGACGAATCGTGACGCCCGCCGCTCCAGCCCGGCTGGCGGCGGGTATCTTCCCTCTGGCAGCCTCCCGATCTACAGCGCAGCGATGGCCATCTCCCGCGGCGACAAGGTGCGCATCAAGCGTCCTGAGTCCTACTGGTTCAACGAAGTCGGCACCGTCGCCTCGGTCGACACCTCCGGCATCCGCTATCCGGTCGTGGTTCGCTTCGAGAAGGTGAACTACAACGGCTACAGCGGCTCCGAGGGCGGCATCAACACCAACAACTTCGCCGAGAGCGAGCTCGAGAAGGCCTGATCAATCTTCCAGAGCCTGCCTGCGTGGCCGCCTGGAGTCCAAGGCCAGGTCGTCCGCGAACCCTGTGCAGGATCCACCGCCGTCGGCCCCAGACTGCGATCTGCACCTCTGCCCAGACCCTCGGCAGGCCCGCACACCCCAGGCCCCTGGTTGACATCCAACCGGGGGCTTTTGTTATGACACCCTGAACAGCACTGCATCCCGATCGCCTGCGTGCCGGAACTGCCCGAGGTGGAGACCGTGCGGCGTGGCCTGGAGCAGCGCACGGTCAGCTTCCAGATCGAGCGGGTGTCCGTGCTCC
>JBEDAU010000231.1:0-5003 GCA_041177605.1 Cyanobacteriota bacterium
CATCCACCGTGAAGTGATCCTCACTGCCGCCGCCGGCCGGCCGGGTCTGCCAGAGCAGCTCCACCTGGTCGCTGCTGCTGCCATAGCCGCTGAGCGGTGCATCCCCCAGCTGCAACCTGGGGGTCTGCCAGACGCTGTACTGGGGGGCTGCGGCGACAGTGATTGTGTGCTCCCACGCCCCCAGGGCGGTGCCATCGCTGGCCTGGAGCGAACCGGCCGCCAGCCTCAGGCTGTGGCTGCCCCCGCTGAGCTCCGGCAGGGTGAAGCGAATCGTGTCGGCATCGAGCGCGACGGCGGCCAGCGCACTGCTGGCTCCATCAATCAGCAGGTCGGAGGTCTGCAGAGAGCTGGGGCTGAACGGCGCATCGAGGTCCACATCGAGCACAACCTGGCTCGTGGTGCCGACCAGCTCGGCGTCGAAGCTGATGTCGGAACTGCCGGCGCCCGACTGGTGAATCTCCGCCGCCAGCACATTGGTGCCCTGGCGCAGCAGCCCGGCCGGCAGGCTGGCCAGCGGCAGCGTGGTGCGGACTGGGACGCTCTCGTCGGCGCCAGCGATGGCTGCGCTGGCCAGGGTGGTGTGGGTCGGGTTGGCGCTGAGGTTGTTGCGCAGCACCTCCACACCGTTGAGGTACACCGCCACGCCGTCGTCACGGATCACCGCCAGATCCAGGCCCTGCAGGGCGGTGGGGTCGGCCAGATCGAAGCGGTGGCGGAAGTAGGTGGTGATGAAATGGGCGCCACTGGGACCCCCGCCCACCGTGGTCGTCTCGTCCCCATCGCCGTAGCCCAGCTGGCCCTCCCCGCGCTGCCAGGTGCTGGCGTCGAAGTCGAGGCCACGCCAGCTGATCCCCTGGTCGCTGCCGTCGTCGCGGAAGGCCCATTCCGCGCCGAAGCCGATCAATTCCGCCCGGCTGGCGAGCTGGCTGAGTTGGCTGCCTTGCACCTGAAAGCTGGATGTGGCAGCGATGGCCTCGGCCAGCGCTGCCGCACTGATGATCCGCTCGGAGGCCGTGAAGCGCAGGCTCTGCTCGAACTCGACCTGAATGAAGCGGCCGCCGCGGCTGCGGCTCAGCTGGCCCTGGCGATTGGTGGTGCCCCCCAGGGCGGCGAAGGTGGTTCCGGCCTCGCCGCCGTTCACCGCCAGGTTGGTGGCGTCTGCGGGATCCAGGGTGTTGTAGGCGTGGCTGCGGTGGCCACGGCCCTCGATCGCCCGGTCGAGGGCCAGCACCTCGGGCGACACCCCGCCGTCGCCGTTGGAGAGCACCGCGTCGGTGCCCTCAGGAAAGCTGTGGTTGGTCGCGGCGAAACCGTGCACCTGCCAGCTGTCGGTCTGCGCTGCCGCACCGATCCAGCTGCGGTGCACCTGGTGGAAGATCGTGTCGCTCAGGTGGGCCACGTCGGCCGTGCCTGGGCCGTTGGCGTGACGATGGGCACCGGCCAGCAGAAATCCGCGGGCACCAGCCGCGAGCAGGGTGCGGGCCCCCAGCTCCTCGGTGTGGCTGTCAGACAACACATGGGGCACCTCCACCAGGGCGTCGGCACGGAACCCCTGCAGCAGAAAAAACGATCCCCAGCCCAGGGTCTGGGCGCCACCCATCAGCCGCTCGCGCGCTCCGAGCAGCACCTGGCCGGTGCTCGTGTCGACGAAGCGGACGACCTCGTAGCCCAGCGGCTCGGCCAGGGTGACCGCCTGGGAGGCATCGCCGGCCAGCAGGGCATCGGCCAGGCCCAGGACGGCGAGCAGATCGCTGCTGCTCGGTGGCCTGTACAGACCGCTGCCGGAGCCGAAGGCCAGCGACCGCAGCCGCTCGACTTCGGCCACGAAGTCGCCGCTCTCCTCCAGCAGTGCAGCCATGGGCACCATCGTCGGCGACTGCATCCACCATGGGCCAGCTCCCACGCCTCCATCCGGTGAGTGGCCTGAGAGCGGGCTGTGAACGTGCTGAGTGCCCCGCCGCGGCGCCGCCGGCTCAGCGCCCGCTGGTCAGCTCCTGGATCAGCTCCTGCAGCTCGCCGCTGCCCACCTCATAGACCTCATTGCAAAAGTGGCAGGTGAGCTCGGCCTTGCCGTCCTCACTGAGGATCGAGCGGAGTTCATCGCGGCCCAGCAGCTTCAGCGCGTTGACGCTGCGCCGGCGGCTGCAGGGGCAGTGGAACTGGACCTGCTGGTGGGCCTCGGCGTCGTCGTAGGGCTGGGGGTCGAGGTCGGGAAAGATGTCGACCAGCAGGGCCTTGAGGTCTCCCCGGCAGGCCTCCAGCCTCCGGCTGAAGCCGCTCACCTCGCGGCAGCGCTCCTCCAGCAGGGCCACCAGGGCCGGCTCGTGGGCAGCCTTGGGCAACACCTGCACCAGCACGCCGCCGCTGATGCCCACCCCCTGGCTGTCGAGGCGTTCCCCCACGAACACGGCTGAGGGGGTCTGCTCCGAGTGCAGCAGGTAGCTGGCCACGTCATCGCCGATGCCGCCGCTCACCAGTTCCACCGTCGAACTGAACGGTTCCCCCTCGCCCAGGTCCCGCACCACGTGCAGGTAGCCGGTGCCGGTGGCCTGGCGGAAATCGAAGTGGTGCTGCCCGTCGGCCTCGCTCACCAGATCCAGCTCCAGGGCAGGATTGCCCACGTAGCCGCGCACGGTGCCATCCCGGCCCGCATCCACCATCAGGCCCCGCAGCGGTCCGTCGGAGGCGATGCGCAGGTTCACCCGCCCATGGGCCACCTTCATCGAGCTGGCCAGCAGCAGGCCGGCGGTCATCGCCCGCCCCAGCAGGGCGGTGGTGAGATAGGACAGCTGGTGGCGGCGACGGGCGTAGCGGCTGGCCACCGTGGTGGTCACCGCCACCAGGCGGATGCCGCCTCCGGCGGCGGTGGCCCGCAGCAGCTGGTCGCTCAACGCTTAACTCTCAGCAGCCCTGCATCGTACGGAGCCCCTCCGGCGCTGCGCTCCTGGGCTCGGCGCTCAATGTGCCGTTCTCCAGGCGCCAGAGGCGCTGCGTCAGCGGCTCGAACAGCTCCGGTTCGTGGGTCACCACCAGCACGGCCCGCTCGCGGGCCAGCACGGCCAGCAGGTCGAGCACCTCGCGGCGCACGGTCCAGTCGAGGCCGGCGGTCGGTTCATCCAGCAGCAGCACCCGCGGATTGCGCAGCAGCTGCACCGCCAGGGCCAGCCGCCGCTGCTGGCCGCCGCTGAGCTGTTCGGGCCGCTGCTGCAGCGACACGCCGCCCAGGCCCACCAGGTCCAGCACCTCCGCCAGCCGTTCACCGGCCAGGCGGCGCTGGCCCAGGCGCAGCTCCTGGCCCACGCTGAGTCCGAGGAAATGGCGTTCGGGAAACTGGAACACCAGGCCGCACAGCCAGCGCCGCTGGCGGCCGCTGAGCGGCTCGCCGTTCCAGAGCACCAGGCCGGCGTTGGGCTCCGCCAGGCCGCTGATCACCTCCAGCAGGGTGGTCTTGCCGCTGCCGCTGGCGCCGGCCACCAGGCCGATGCTGCCCACCGGCAGCTCCAGGTTCACGCCGTCGAGCACCGGCCTGGCGGCCGTGGCCGGCTGATAGCGGATGCCGCGCAGTTCGAGCATCGCCCCAGCTTGCCCGGTGTCGGCCTGGGGTGCTGGTCAGCAGCTGGGATCGGCCCCGGTGTTGGATGGAGGCAGTGTTTGGGGTTCGGGCTGGCGATGGAGGTGCGCTTTCGCGAGGTGGATCCGTTCAACTGCTGGATCTGGCTTCGCTTTGCCCACCCGCCCGGCCAGGGGGAGCGCGGCTACGTGGAAACGGTGCTCGACAGCTGGTTCGTGCTGGGCAAGCTGGGCGGTTTCAACGCCGAAAACCTCCAGACCCACGAGCAGGAGGGCGTCGAGCTCAGCTGGATGAGCTACGACGCCGAGGATGCGGAGGCGGCGATGCCGGCCCTGATGCACAGCATGGGCCAGCCGGAGTACCAGGGCCCCTGGGCGCGCTGCTGGGTGGATCTGGGCACCAGCGATGCCCTTGCCCTCGACGTGCTGATCAACGTGCTGCGCCAGCTGGATCACGACGTGGTGGAGATCGAGGAGCTGGTGATCGGTGGCGTCAACGACGACTGGCCGGTGGAGGAGCAGCCCGAGGCCCTGTTCCCGCTGATGGGCGGCGCCCCCTCCGCCCCGGAGGGCTGAGCGGGCCGTGGCGCGGGAGTGGCGGCGCCTGCTGATCGAGCCCGCCCGACTGGCCGCGGCGACGGAGGGCCTGGTGGCGCTCAAGGCCGAGGAGAGCCACTACCTGCGGCGTGTGCTGCGGCTGCGGCCCGGTGATCGCTTTGCCCTGATCGATGGCCGCGGCCGGCTCTGGAGTGCCCTGCTGCACGGTGCAGACCAGGCCCGGCTGGAACAACCCCAGGCCCAGCCCCTGGTGTGCCGCCCGGCGCCGGCACCGCCGCTGGAGCTGGTGGTGGCGCCGCCCAAGCGCGACACCGACGTGCTGGTGCGGATGGCCTGTGAACTCGGCATCGATCGCCTCACCCTGGTGCAGGCGGAACGGCGGGTGGCGCCGCCGCTGGCGGCCGCCCGTGCCCAGGCGATCGTGCGCGAGGCGTGCGAGCAGAGCGAGCGGCTCTGGTTGCCCCAGCTGGTGCTGGACCCGCCCCTGGATCAGGCCCTCAATCCCAGGGCGGAGAGCGCCACGGTCGATGCCTGCCCCGGGCAGCCGCTGCCGGTGCTGTCCTTGCTGGCCACCCCGCGCAGCCCGGATCTGCCGAGCCTGCTCCAGGCGCTGGGGCAGGCGGGCGCCGTGGCGGCGGCTGGGGTGAGGCTGGCGATCGGCCCGGAGGGCGGCTGGACCCCCGCCGAGCAGGAACGGGCCCTGGGCTGGGGCTGGCGGCCGGTCAGCCTGGGCGAGACGATCCTGCGCAGCTCGACGGCCGCGGTGGCCGCCGCCAGCCTGATGGCGGCCTGGCGGGAGGGTATCAGCTGCGCAGCAGACCGGCACCCATCGCCTTGAACCCGGCCAGGTTGGCGCCGGCGCGGCGGCGCCAACC
>JBEDAU010000232.1:0-6860 GCA_041177605.1 Cyanobacteriota bacterium
CGTGCGCCGTTCGTCAGCCGTGAATGGGAGCAGGGGGACTTGAACCCCCACAACGTTGCCGTCTGCGGATTTTAAGTCCGCTGCGTCTACCGATTCCGCCATGCCCCCGGCGCGCGCACTCTAGATTTGCCGCACCTGATCAGCTCGGCTGTGGCACTTCCCGGGTTTCTGAGTGGCCTTGCCGCCGGCCTCAGCCCAGACACCCTGCTGGTGCTGGCCCTCTACGGGGCCATCGGCGGCGCCTACCTGGTGGTGGTGCCCCTGCTGCTCTATGCCTGGATGGTGAAGCGCTGGACCACGATGGGCAAGCTGGAGCGCTTCGGGGTGTACGGCCTGGTGTTTCTGTTCTTTCCCGGCCTGATCCTGTTTGCCCCGTTCATCAACCTGCGCATGGCAGGCCAGGGGAATTCGTGACCAAGGGGCAGGCGGTGCTGCTCGGCCTGGCGGTGCTGGGCCTCGGGGCGATCGGCTATGGCGGCTTCGCCGCCACCGGTTTCGAGGGCTTTTCGGCCGGCATTGCCGCCTCAGCCCTGCTGATGGTGCTGGTGGTGGGCTGGACCGCCACCTACCTGCTGCGGGCCCTCACCGGCAACATGACCTACATGCAGCAGCGGCGCACCTACCGGGCCGCCTACGACAGCTTCACCAGCGAGGAACTCCAGCGCAAGTTTGCATCGCTCAGTCCGGAGGAGCAGGAGCGCCTGCTGCGAGAGACCGGCCAGCTGGAACCCACCGCCGGCGACACCCCCGGCGAGGCATAGGCTCACGGGCTGAGACCTGCCTGAGCTCCGCTGCTGTGACTGCCGCCGCCACCCCGATCCAGCAGCGTTTCGCCCAGCTGCGCAGCCAGGGACGCTGCGCCCTGATGCCCTTTCTGATGGCGGGCGATCCCGACCTGGCCGCCACCCGCGCCGCCCTGCTGGCGCTGCAGGCCAACGGCGCCGACCTGATCGAGCTGGGCATTCCCTACAGCGACCCGCTGGCCGATGGGCCGGTGATCCAGGCCGCCGCCAGTCGGGCGCTGGCCAGCGGCACCACCCCGGCCCGGGTGCTGGAGATGCTCACGTCGCTGAAGGGGGAACTCACGATCCCGGTGGTGCTGTTCACTTACAGCAACCCCCTGCTCAACCGCGGCATGGACCGCTTCTGCCAGGACGCCGCCGCCGCCGGCGCCGCCGGCCTGGTGGTGCCCGACCTGCCGCTGGAGGAGGGCGAGAAGCTGTCGGCGATCGCTGCCGCCCACGGGCTCGACCTGGTGCTGCTGGTGGCCCCCACCACGCCGGCCGAGCGCATGGCCCGCATCCACCAGGCCAGCCGCGGCTTCACCTACCTGGTGAGCGTGACCGGGGTGACCGGCGTGCGCACCGCCCTGGAATCGCGGGTGGAGACCCTGGTGCAGCAGCTCAAGGGCCTGGGCGAGACGCCCGTGGCCGTGGGCTTCGGCATCTCCGGCCCCGAGCAGGCCCGCCAGGTGCGCCACTGGGGCGCCGACGGGGCGATCGTGGGCAGTGCCCTGGTGAAGGTGATGGCCGCCGCCGAGGCCGCCGGCCAGGCGGTGGGGGAGGCGGCCGGCCGCTTCTGCGCCGAGCTGCGCGCCGGCCTCGACGGCTGAGGCGGCGCCGCCCCCAATCCAGCCGGCGACCCTGGGACACTGCCCTGGCAGGCCCGGCCTTGATCAGCAGCGCGTCGGTCCAGCCGTCGGCATCGTCGATGCCCAGGCCGTTGCCCCAGGCGCGGCACTGGCCCGGTAGGCCGGGCCGCAGGCGCCCAGGGCTCCGGCCAGCAACAGCAGCGAGAGGGCAGGGACCAGACGAGGCGCCACCGGATTCACAGCCACCACAGCGCCCCCATGATGGCGCCGTTGCCCTGAGCTCACCACGTGTTGTTTTCGCCCGCCTGCGAGCGCAACAAGGGGCCGATCCTGGCGGTGCTGCGCGACTGGCTGCCGGCCGGCGCCCGCGTGCTGGAGATCGGCTCGGGCAGCGGCCAGCACGCCGGTTTCTTCTGCCAGCAGATCCCGGACCTCTGCTGGCAGGCCAGTGAGCGGCAGGACTGCCTGGTGGATCTGCAGGCCCAGCTGGCTGCGGTGCCCAGCGCCGGCCTGGCACCGGGCTCGCGGCTGCTGCCCGCCATCGCCCTGGATGTGACGCGCGCCGCGCAGTGGCCGCCACCCGGCTTTGACGCGGTGTTCACGGCCAACACCTGCCACATCCTGCCGGCGGCCGCCCTGCCCCAGCTGCTGGCGGGGGCCGCGCGGGTGCTGCGGCCCGGCGGCCTGCTGCTGCTCTACGGCCCCTTTCACACCGGCGGCGTGCCCACCGCCGCCAGCAATGCGGCCTTCGATGCCCAGCTGCGCCGCCTCGATCCGGCCATGGGCGTGCGCGATGCCCTGGAGCTGCAGGAGCAGGGGCGCGGCTTCGGGCTGGAGCCCCTGGCCGATGTGGCACTGCCCGCCAACAACCGGATGCTGCTGTTCAGAGCAGGGCCCTGATGCCGTCCAGCAGACGCCCCAGGGCCTGCTCGAGCTCGGCGGGCCCCAGCAGGCCGTAGCTGAGTCGCAGCACGGGCTGGTTTGCCGGGTAGCCGAAGCTCTCACCCCCCACCGCCGCCACTAGGTGCTCCAGCACCAGCCGCCGCATCAGGGCAGCGCCGCTGAGGCCGGCGGCTGCGGCCGCGGCGGGGTCGACGGCCAGCAGGGCGTAGAACGCGCCATCGGGCTCGGCCAGCAGCTGCACCGGCAGCCCCTGGTCGCGGGAGCGCTCCACCGCCGCCAGTAGCTGGGTGCGCCGCTCGGCCAGGGCGGCGATCCGCGGGGCACACCAGGCCGGCCCCGCCCGCAGCGCCGCCAGCGCCGCCCGCTGGATCAGCCGCGGCGGGCAGATCAGCACCGTGTCCTGCACCTTGGCCAGGGCGGCCGAGAAGGCGGCCGGAGCCACCAGGAAGCCCACCCGCCAGCCGGCCATGCCGTAGGCCTTGGAGAGCGACTGAAGGGTCACCGTGTGGGCGGCGGCTCCGGGCAGCGAGGCGGGGCTGAGGTGGGGCTGGGCCCCATACACAAACTGGCCATAGGCCTCGTCGCTGATGTGCAGCAGCCCGCGGCTGGCACAGAGCCGGTTGATCGCCGCCAGCACCGCCGGCGGGATCACCACGCCGCTGGGGTTGTTGGGCGACACGGTCACGATCGCCCGGGTGCGGGGGGTGATCGCCGCCGCCAGGTGCTCGGGATCGGGCACCAGGCCGGCCTCCACCGGCACGGCCACGCCGCCGGCCAGCTGGATGGCCATCACGTGGTTGAAGTAGTAGGGCAGCGGCAGGATCACCTCGCTGGGCTCGGCGGGCGGGCCGTCGCAGAGCACCTGGGCGATGGCGTTGAAGCCCATGTTGCTGCCGGCCGTCACCCACAGGTCGGCGCCCTCCAGATCGAGGCCTTCGGCGGCCAGGGCGGCCGTCAGCGTCTCCAGCAGCGCGGGGTCCCCCGCCAGCGGTCCGTAGACGTCGAGATCCGACCCGGGGTCGGCCAGGGTCTGGGCCAGCAGCTCGCGCACCTGGGCCGGTGGCCCCCAGCTCACCATGCCCTGGGCCAGGGAGAGGGTGCCGGGGGTCTGGCGCACCAGTGCCCCCAGCTCCGGAATCACAGGCCGCAACACCTGTTGCAGGCGCTCAGCGGGCTGCATCAGCGCTGCGCCCCCAGCGGGCGGGAGCGGTAGGTGGTGGCGTCCCCCTGAGGGGGGACGCCGGGTGTCGCCGGGATGAAACAGTGCGGGAGCTGGTGGCCGTCTCCCGACCTCGGCAACACTCCACCCCTAGCCAGCCACCGGCGACCTGGCAACTGTGCGGCGACAGCCGGATCGGCCGGAGTCATGGGGCGCAGGTCAGCGGAGCTCAGGGGTGGGCTTTCAGAGGTTGTACTGCTGGGCGGCCTGGTTTTTGCAGGTCACCTTGGCCTGGTCGATCGACTTGCGCTTCTTCATTTCCTGAACCACGCAGGTGCAGGTGCTGTCGGCCATGCCGGCCGGCGCGGGCTTGCCGGAGGCCTTCACCTCATCGTTGACGGCCTTGAGGCAGTACTTGCGGATCATCTGATCCATCATGTTGTCGCCGGCCCGGGCGGGCACCGCAGCGCCCACCACCAGCCCACCCAGCAGGGCCGCGGCCACAACACGACGAAGGCAGCTCTCCATTTCGAACTGGAACGAAAAGTCCTAAGGTCCTACCACCTTTTTGGCGTCTGGCAGCCCGTTGTTGCCGCAGCGACTGGAACCCAGGCAGGCTGCCCCAGTGCCAGATCATGTCCATGGGACCGGCAAAGCGTGCCGGGAGGCTTCTTAAGTGTTGTGTCTCACCAGGTTCGTCAGCGGAGCAGCTCATTGAGCCGTTGCTGTTTGCGGAGCGAAGCGGAGTCGACCGGAGGTCGTTGTGAGCGCCAGCCCAGGGCCGAGTGCTTCCTGAGCCGGTTATAGATCGACAGGTAGTGAGGCAGCCACCGGTTGCGTTCCTCAGAGTTCTGGATGGGCATCGAGTAGGCCCACTCCCGGCAGAGGGTCTGGATGAACCGTTCGGCCTTGCCGTTGGTTCTGGGCGTGCAGGGCCTGGTGCGGATGTGCCGCAGTCCCAGGGTGCGGCAGGCCTTGGCAAACGCTTTGGAGACGTTGGCCGGGCCGTTGTCGCTCATCACCCGTCGGTACCAGACCCCCTGACCGTTGAACCAGGCGACTGCCCGGCTGAGCAAGCCGATCACCGTTGGCTTTTGCTCATCGGCCAGCACCTCGACATCGGCCAGCCGGGTGGCGTCATCCACGGCGACATGGACCTTGTCGTAGCCGACGCTGTAGGAGCGGCCCTGCTGCCGGTTCCGGGTGATGCGGTGGCCCACCGTCCGGAACCGCGCCAGGGATTTGATGTCGATGTGGATCAGGTCTCCTGGCCGCTCCCACTGGTAGCGCTGCACCGGTGGTTTGGGCTCCAGGTTCCTCCGTCGCCCCAGCCCCAGCCGGCTGAGAGCCCTGGCATCGGTGGAGAAGGGCGCCTGCAACAGGCGGGCAATGTGCCGGAGGTGCAGCTGCTGGTGGCGAAGTTCCACGGCGTGCTGCAGTTGCTGCTGATCGAGCGTCCGCACACCCCTTTGTCACTGAACAACGTGCTGAGACAGAACAATTAGCGCCATGACGTCAAGACGCCACCAGCCCTGTCCATTTTGATCCTTCTAATGCTGCCCCTAAGTGGCAGGCTGGGAGCATGAGGTGGCGCAGCAAAGTGTGTAGGGAGGCCTTGCCACTCGAGGGGCTGGTTAGACAGCCATCTTCGCGTCGTCAACTGCAGTAACGTGCAACTCCAAACCCAGCGCTGAAATCACCTTCAATACTGTTGCCAGCTCAGGATTGCCCGAAGAGGATAGCGATTTGTAGAGACTCTCCCTTCCAAGGCCAGCATCACGCGCAACTTTGCTCATGCCTTCAGCCCTAGCGATATCGCCTAACGCAGCTGCGACAAGCTGAGGATCACCATCCTGAAGTGCAGCTTCTAGGTAGGACGTGACCTCATCAGAAGTGGCAAGGTGTGTGGCTGGGTCCCAGATGGTCGTGGTTGTTGTGGTCATTGCATTATTTTAGAGACTTCGAGCAAGGTCTTTGGCGAGGCGAATATCCTTGCCTTGGGAGCTCTTGTCGCCGTCTGCAAGCAAAATGACAACAGTATCTCTTTGCTTTGTTGGATAAATGCGATGGCCGGGACCGTAATGGATCCGCAGCTCTGAGACGCCATCTCCTACTGGGCGGATAGCCACTGAGTTGCCAAGGGAAAGACGTCTGATCCGGATGGCGACACGGCCCCGTGCAGTTCGGTCACGGAGAGCACAAGACGCGCGGCATAGACAGGCGTCCTCTTGATGTCCATTATGTCCTGCCCTAGAGTATCCCAAGAGATACGTGTGCGCAACCGGCTGCTTGGCCTGTCTAACGCCAGCGATCACCTGCCCGCAGTTGCCTAAGACTCAGATTTTTCATGGGTTACATGCTTTCCCGTGGGCGGGGGTCAGGTGCACTGCGTCGTTCGATGGGGCTTCAGGCATATATCCATCGCGGAATTGTACTGAATAGCGATGTCTCAAACCATACGAGGGCCTAAAATGTGAAACAAAACACTGCTTATCCAACGCTGCTCAATTGGCAGGGTTATAGAGGTGCTTCCCTCAACGCCGATCACCACCTGTCCAAGCTCTGTGTCCCAGCAGCAGGGCGAAAGCAGGGCTCGCTCTGCGGAATAATTGGCAGCAATCTTGAGGTGATGTGACTTCTCAACGGTCTAAGAATCATAGGAGAAGCATCAACAGGGTCAAGTCACTTGCGGCCGCCGGCGATTGATTCCATGAATTATTATGATGCAATGTGGAGTGTGAAGCATGCATATGCTATGTCTTTACCATTCCAGGCGCTTTATGGAATGGAAAAGCTTACTGGCCAACAATTGCTTTCGAAATTAGCTGAAATGGAGGGCGCTAGTAAATCCGACCAAGCAAGAGCAGCCGGATATATAAGAATCCTAGATGACGGAACTGAAAAGGCCGATTTCTCGGGTCTTTTTTCAGCGGTGCTAGAGGCAAAGGAACAAACCTCAGTTTCCAAGCAAATTGATTTAGGAGAACAGCGGGAGGAAGTTGCTGATATCACCACTCTAGAATACTGGTCTTCCCTTGACGATGATCAAATTGAAACCCACCTTTGCTACATGAATGCGGTCCCCCCAGTCCTAATCATCCCAAAGCTTGCTAGCTCTTTTAACCCTTCAATCAGGGAAAGTGTTGCAGAGTTATTGGAAACACCAGAGGAAATAATTGTAGAACTTCTTAATGACGAGGAGCAAGC
>JBEDAU010000233.1:0-5999 GCA_041177605.1 Cyanobacteriota bacterium
TGTTCTGGCACAACGACCTCAGCTACTGGATGCCCGAGACCAATCCCCAGCACGCCGGTCTGGAGAGCACCGAGCCAGCTCTCTAGGCAACGACCGATCGCAACCGATCGGTTCGGATCCCTGCAGCGCCCGGGGTGAGCGGCGCAGGGCGCTGTAGCGGAAGGCTTCCGGCTTGGAGGCGATGCGTGGCAGCACGTCGAGATGCCCGTGCTGAAACAAATGGGGCCGTGCCGGCAGCCCATGGCACCGCAGGGTCCGGCGCACCAGCAGAGAAGGACCAGCCATGACGGCCTCCTGGGACGTGGCGGACGACGACGGCAGGGACAGTTGCCGGCATCGATAGCCGGATCCGGCGGCGCTTTCAACCAGGGGCAGTCGGGAGCCCCGCACCAGGGGTCTCAGGCACGACCATGAGACTCAAGGTCCGAACAGCTAGGCCGCCAGCACCTGCTCAGGAGGATGCTGGGCCAACACCTGCGCGAGATACCGGCCGGTGTGGCTGGTGGGATGCGCAGCCACCTGCTCGGGTGTTCCGCACACCACGATCTGCCCGCCCTTGTCACCCCCTTCCGGGCCGAGATCCACGATCCAGTCGGAGCAACGGATCACATCGAGGTTGTGCTCAATCACCAGGATCGAGTTGCCCTTGTCGACCAGTCTCTGCATCACATCCATCAGCTTGTGCACGTCGTAGAAGCTGAGGCCGGTGGTGGGCTCGTCGATCAGATAGAGCGTCTTGCCGGTGGCCCGTCGTGAGAGCTCCGTGGCCAATTTGACGCGCTGGGCTTCACCACCGGACAGGGTGGGCGCCGGCTGGCCGAGCTTCACATAACCCAGACCCACATCCACCAGGGTGCGCAGCCGATCAGCCGCCTGGGGAATGGCGGAGAACACGTCACAGGCCTGCTCCACCGTCATCTCCAGCACCTCGGCGATCGTGAAGCCCTTGTATTTCACCTGCAAGGTCTCCCGGTTGTAGCGAGCCCCCTTGCACACATCACACTGCACATAGACGTCGGGCAGGAAGTTCATCTCAATCACATTCACGCCCTGGCCGCCGCAGGCCTCGCAGCGGCCGCCCTTGACGTTGAAGCTGAACTGCCCCACCTGATAGCCACGGGCCTTGGCCTCCACCGTGGCGGCAAACACCTGGCGGATCGGATCAAAGGCGCCGGTGTAGGTGGCCGGGTTGGAACGGGGGGTGCGGCCGATCGGGCTCTGGTCGATCACGATCACCTTGTCGATCGCCTTGATGCCGCGCAGCTCCCCGAGCCCGGCCGGGAAGGGCACCTTCAGGCCCAGCTGGTGCTCCAGGGCCGGGTGCAGCAGTTCATTCACCAGCGTGCTCTTGCCGCTGCCGCTCACACCGGTCACGCAGACGAGCCGGCCCAACGGGATCTCCACGTTGAAGCCGGCGAGGTTGTTGCGCTGGCAATTCACCAGGGTGAGCTTGCGCGATCCACTGGTGCGCCGCTCAGCCGGGGTGGGGATCGTGCGGCGGCCGCTCAGGTAGGCGCCCGTCAGTGAGTCTTCGGCGCTCAGCAGGGCGTCGAGATCCCCCTGGGCCACGATGTGGCCGCCGTGCACGCCGGCGCCGGGACCGATATCCACGATGTGGTCAGCGGCACGGATCGTGTCCTCGTCGTGCTCCACCACGATCAGGGTGTTGCCGAGGTCGCGCAGCTTGGTCAGGGTGTTGAGCAGGCGATCGTTGTCGCGCTGGTGCAGGCCGATGCTCGGCTCATCCAGCACGTAGAGCACCCCGGTGAGACCGGCGCCGATCTGGGTGGCCAGGCGGATGCGCTGGGCCTCGCCGCCACTGAGCGTCATCGCCGGGCGATCCAGGCTGAGGTAGTCGAGCCCCACATCCAGCAGGAAGCGCAGACGCATGCGGATCTCCCGCAACACCAGCTCACCGATCTGGATCTGACGGGGGCTGAGCAGCGGTTCAGCGCCCTCGCTCTCACCCACCCCCATCAGCTGTTCAATCCGCCGCAGGCTCTCGCCCACGCTGGTGCTGGTGAGCTCATGGATCCGGTAGGTGCCCACCCGCACCGCCAGGGCCTCGGGCTTGAGCCGCAGCCCCTGGCAGCTGGCGCAGGGCACCAGCTCGAGAAACTTCTCCAGCTTCTGGCGCACCGACTCACCGCTGGCATCGCGCAGCTGGCGCTCCAGAATCGGCAGGATGCCCTCAAACGGGCGCACGTAGGTCTGGGCCTTGCGGTAGCGGCTGTCGGCCTGGATGGAGATCGGCTCGCGGGACCCATGCAGCAGCACGTCCTGCTGCTCAGGGGTGAGCTGGTTCCAGGGGGTCTTGATCTCAAAGCCGAAGGCCTCGCCCACCGAGTAGAGCAGCGAGAAGTAGTAGGAGTTGTCCTTCTCGGCCCAGGGGGCCACGGCCGCGTACACGGGCAGGGAGGGGTCGGGGATCACCCGCTCCTCGGTGAACTTGCGCAGGTGACCGATGCCGTGGCAGTCGGCGCAGGCGCCGTAGGGGCTGTTGAACGAGAACAGCCGCGGCGACAGCTCCTCCATCACGGCGCCATGCACCGGACAGGCAAAGTTTTCCGAGTAGAGCCGCTCCCGCTCGATCCCTTCGGGCAACTCTTCATCCGCCTTGGGCACCACCTCCACCAGGGCGAGACCGTCGCCGCGCTTCAGGGCGGTCCGCAGCGAGTCGGTGAGCCGCTCCTGGATACCCTCCCGGGCCACGAGGCGATCCACCACCACCTCGATGTTGTGGGCCTGGTTCTTGTCGAGCTCGATGTTGTCAGCCAGCTCCCGCACCTCACCGTTGATGCGCACCCGGGCGAAGCCCTCCGCCACCAGACCTGAGAGCAACTTCACGTGGGTGCCCTTCTTGCCCCGCACCACCGGCGAGAGCAGCTGATAGCGGGTGCCCTCCGGCAGCTTGAGGATCTGGTCGACCATCTCGTCGATCGACTGGGGCCGGATCGAGCGGTCGCACTCCGGGCAGTGGGGCTCACCGGCCCGGCCAAACAGCAGGCGCAGGTAGTCCTGAATCTCGGTGACCGTGCCGACCGTGGAGCGGGGGTTGTGGCTGGTGGATTTCTGATCGATCGAGATGGCCGGCGAGAGGCCCTCGATCGCATCGACGTCGGGCTTGTCGACCTGGCCGAGGAATTGCCGCGCATAGGCCGAGAGGCTCTCGACATAGCGGCGCTGTCCCTCGGCGAAGATCGTGTCGAAGGCCAGCGAACTCTTGCCGCTGCCGCTCACGCCGGTGAACACCACCATCCGGTTGCGCGGGATGGTGACGTCGACGTTCTTGAGGTTGTGCTGGCGGGCGCCCCGCACCCGGATGACGTCCTCGAGCGAACCGCCGCTGAGCACCCGGCTGCCGTCGAGCTGGGCCGCCTTCTCGTGCAGGGTCAGGGCCGGGGCACCACCGCGTTGAGCCGATTTGTCCTGACTGGCCTTGCTGCTCTGGGCGCGGGGCATCCGGCCGGCTCGTGAACGGTCGATTCTATGGGCGCCGCCTGACCTCATCCACGCTGGTCCAGCAGGCTGGCCGCATAGCTGCGGGCCTCCTGGTGATGGCCACCGGCCAGCTCGGCCAGCTCAGACTGGCGGGCCTGAGTGTCCCGCAGGTGGGACACTCGCGTGTGGGTGGCACCGGCCACCACCTCCTTGCTCACCAGGAAGTGGTGGTCGGCCGCAGCGGCCACCAGGGGCTGGTGGGTGACGCAGAACACCTGGCGCTGAGCGGCCAGCTGGCGCAACAGGGCGGCCATGGCGCCACTCACCCGACCGCTGACACCGCTGTCGATCTCATCGAACAGCAGGGTGACGTGGGCGTCGGCCGCGGCCAGGCAGGTTTTCAGGGCCAGCAGAAAGCGACTCATCTCCCCGCCGGAGGCCACCTCCGCCAGGGGTGCCAGGGGCTGCCCCGGGTTGGCCGAAAACAGAAACTGCACCGCATCGGCCCCCTCCTCGCCCGGACTGGCGGCCTCGATCGCCACGGCGAAGCGCACATTGGCCAGACCCATCGGCCGCAACGCCTCCATCAGCTGCTGCTCGAGCAGCGCCGCGGCCGCCCGACGGGCGGCGCTGAGGATGCCATTGGTCTGATCGCGCTGACACCGCGCCGCCGCTTCGGCCCGCTCCAGGGCGTCCAGGCTGGCCTCGGCACCACCGGGTGCCAGCTGCTCACGCAGCTGGTCCCGCCAGGCGATCAGCTCCTGCAGATCCCTGCCATGGCGTCGCTCCAGAGCCTTGAGCTGGGCGATGCGCTCCTGCAGCTGGCCCAGGCTCTCGGGGTCGCTCTCCAGGGCTGCGCCGTAGCGGTCGAGATCGCGGGCCAGGTCCTGAAGCTGGGCCAGACCATCCCTGCAACGACCGGCCAGGTCCGCGGCACCGGGATCGAGCTGCTGCATCTGGCCCAACTCCGCCTCACAGGCGGCCAGGTGATCCAGCACGGAGGGCGCCTCCTCGGCCCCCTCCACCAACCGCGCCAGCAGGATCATCACCCCCTCCTGGAGGCGCACCCCATGGGCCAGCCGATTCTCCTCGGCCTGGAGGTTCTGGCGCTCGGCGGGATCCTCCAGGGCAGCGGCCTCGAGGTCGGCCAGCAGCTGCTCCTGGCGCTCGCGTTCCCGCTGCAGCTCCTGCCAATTGGCCCGGGCGGCTTCCAGCTCGGCTGCCGCCTGCTTCCAGCGGCGATAGGCCACCGACACGGCAGGCAGCTGCTGCTGGATCGGCTCGCCGGCAAACCGGTCCAGCCAGCGCCGCTGCTGACCTGGGCGGGCCAGTTGCTGGGTCTGGCCCTGCACGGTGAGATCCAGCAGCAGGGGGCGCAGGTCCTGAATCTGGCCGCGGTTCACGGCCACGCCGTTGAGCCGGTGGCGACTGGAGAGCCGGCCCTCACTGAGGCGCCACTCCCGGCTGAGCAGGATCTCGCCGTCATCCGGCTCAAGCTCCTGCTGCTCCAGCCAGATCGCCAGCGGCGGTGTGAGGTTGAACGTGGCCTCGATCACACCGCGCTCGGCCCCCTGGCGCAGCAGGCGTGGCCCCGACCCACCCAGAAGGGCGTCGAGCGCGTCGAGCAGGATCGACTTGCCGGCCCCGGTCTCACCGGTGAGCACCGTGAAGCCTTCCCTGAATTCGAGCTGCAACCGCTCGATCAGGGCGATGTTCTCCAGGCGCAGTCCGGTGAGCACGACCGCAGGCGGCAGGGAACAGGTGTTCGCCCCGACCGTAGCGGCCCCGCCTTTCCTTTAGAAGGGGGAACAGCGCTGATCGCCGCCGGTGTCTGAGCAGCCCACCGCCCTGGACAGGGCCCAAGCCGCCATGCGGGCCGCGGTGTTCGGCACCGATCCGATGGCCCCACCCCCGCCGGCCGAGCCCCGGATCAGCCCGCCGGCGCGGCCTGGGGCCCCCATCAACCGCAGCCCAGGCTCCGGCCCAGCCGCGGAACTGGGCGACTTCATCGAGGCCGCCGGCCTGCTCGAGTACGACCCGGCGGCCATCACCCGCATCTACGCCGGCCATCCCCAGCGCCTGCTGCGCCGGCTCTGGCAGACGCTGGTGCCGATCGGCCTCTACCTGCTGGGGGTGGGCTTCGACTGGCTGACGCAGCGCCTCAAGGACCCCGACCACGCCCGCGCCCGCGCCCGGGAAGCGGCCGATCTGGTGGCCTCCCTGGGCCCGGCCTTCATCAAGGCCGGCCAGGCCCTTTCCACCCGGCCCGACATCGTGCCGCCGCTGCTGCTGGAGGAGTTGGCCCAGCTGCAGGACCAGCTGCCCGGCTTCGATTCAGCCCTGGCGATGGCCTGCATCGAGGAAGACCTGGGCCAGCCGGTGGAGGCGATCTACGCCCAGCTCGACCGGGAGCCGATCTCGGCAGCGTCGCTGGGCCAGGTGCACAAGGGCGTGCTCAACAACGGCGACAAGGTGGCCGTGAAGGTGCAGCGGCCCGGCCTGCGCGAGCAGATCACGCTCGATCTCTACATCGTGCGCAACATCGCCGCCTGGCTCAA